>NZ_JBMGJV010000034.1:0-49836 GCF_051025295.1 Candidatus Dedyshia acidiphila
TAGTGCGGCGAAGGTGACGCTGGGCCGAAGGCGACCGGGTAGTGCGGCGAAGGTGACGCTGGGCCGAAGGCGACCGGGTAGTGCGGCGAAGGTGACGCTGGGCCGAAGGCCACGTGTGGGCTGGGCGACGCCGGGCTGAAGGCGACCGGGTAGTGCGGCGAAGGTGATGCCGGGCCGAAGCTCTGGTTTGCTGTCGATACTGATGCGTAAGTAATCGTGGGTACGGCGAGAGTGGCGCAAAGTGTGGCGATCGACAGCAGCTTCATGAAAGGGTCCCCCAACAGGTCTAACAACACGCGTCCTAGTGACTGCGTGTCTTGAACTTAGCTAATGGTTTGGGGGGTTGCTACAACTTTGGTGGAATTTAACAAGGAGGCGACTGGTAACATTACTGGAGTACTAGAAGTATGGACATGCGATCGGCGCGACCGTCACGCAGGAGAGGGACTGATGGCCGGTTTGGTCACAAGAGCATCCATTCCGTGACTCCTCAGCCAACCCGTCTACTCTCTTCGTGGGATGGGCGGCCAGGACGGGCACCCCTACAGTGAATCTTATGAACTCCGCGCTCTCGACAGAGACCAGGGCGGAGGCGCCGGTCGAACTCAGAAACGCCGTCCGCTTCCCCTTGCAGATCCCGCTCCGGCTATTCACAGCTTCCGGGGAGACGGCTGCGGTGACAGAGAACATCTCAGCCACCGGGGTGGCGTTTACGCTGCCACGCCCGTTAGAGGTGCAAACCCAGGTGCGTTTCACCATGAAAATGCCTGCAGAGGCCATGGGCACCCCTACAGATGTTGTGGTTCACTGCACGGGCCGTGTGGTACGCTGCAACACCAGCGAGACCTGTTGGCGTGCCGCAGCAGTTATCGATGAATATTACTTCAGTCAGTAGAGTTGTCATGAGCGCAGCGAAAACCGACATGTTGGACGAAACCTCCGCCGACGAATCCGTTGAGTCCGGGGCTCCGACGGAGCCCAACATCATCCGTGTCATTCTGGCCGATTCGCAGGCTATCTACCGCGTCGGCATGCGGAAGATCTTCGCGCTCGAGGACGACATCCGGGTGGTGGCACAGGTCGACAATCTGGCCAACCTGGATGCGTCGATTCAACGGTTTCCGAGCGACCTGGTCATCCTCGAAGGCGGGCTGATTGCCGGCACAACGGACGCCATTCCGGCTATCGTGCGCCGCAATCCTCAGATCAAGATCATCATCCAGGCGGTAGGGACCGACGAGCAGAATACCGTCGAACTCTACCGTCGCGGGGTGCGCGGCATCATCCCGCGGTCGATCTCTCCTGACCTGCTGGTCAAGTGCGTACGAAAGATTGCCCAGGGTGAGACTTGGATTGATAACCAATCAGTAAACTGGGTAATCGAAGCGTACCGTTCACAAGCGACCGCTCTGACCAGCCCCAAGAGCCAGCCTCGTCTCTCGCCCAAGGAGATGTCGATCATTACTTGCATCACCCAGGGTAAGCGCAACAAGGAGATCGCCTACCAGCTCAACACGACCGAGCAGGTGATCAAGAACTATCTCCGGAAGATCTACGACAAGCTGGGGGTTTCGGACCGGCTTGAGCTGGCGCTGTACTGCCTGCATCACCAGCTGCATAAGAAGTTCGCAGAGGGGTCGGCCAATCCTGACGGGGGAGATGCGGTGCTTGCGCCGATTCTCGTGCCCACGGCTCACCTGCAGAAGTAGATCCCAGACACCAATCGTCGTGCATAGCAGAAGAGGGAGGCACATGCCTCCCTCTTCTGCGTTTAGGCGCAGCCCTGGTTTGATTCCCCAACCGCAGGCCTTAAGGCCTGGCGAGGAGCTATAGTGCGCGGACTTCGTCAGCCAGCCCGAGTGGTGGGCAGGGGACGGGTCTCCGGCAGCTTTTCCACGTTGCTCTCCCGGGCACTGTCGCGGGCGGAGCGTCGCACCTCGTCCAGCAGGTCCAGCAACTGCTCGATCCGAGCCTGGGGAAGGTTGGCGAAGAGTTGTCGGACGCGAGCGTCGAGTTGCGGGCTAATGGACGCCAGCAGCGCGGTGCCTGCCTCCGTGATCTCGGTGAGCACGACGCGACGATCGCGGGCATCGCGGCGGCGTCGGACCAGGCCCTGCCGGGCCAGGCGGTCCAGCAGTCGCGTGATGTCCGGGTCGGCGCTGATCAGCCTACTGGCCAGCGCAGAGCAGGTCAGCCCGCCCTGGGCGCTGCTTTCGAGGCTGCGCAGCGCGTTGTACTGCGTGGAGGTGAGTCCGAAGGTGCGCAGCAACAGGTGGATCTCGCGGCGCAGATGATCCGTGGTCCGCTCGAGCGCCAGCAGCGCATGTTCAGGGGCGCTGTCCGGCGACATCGGGGTGCGTTGTTCGTACTTGAAGACCTTCTGCATGTCTCGCGCTCGTTCTCTGCTCTTTGTGATGTGGGCTGAGTACCTCCGGGGTGGATATTCTTCCGGAGGTGAATCCGCAGCGGTTCCGGCTGCGGGTGCGCGGTGCGTTCTTCCCCCTGTGCGGGTACGCTGGCGAGCACCGTCGTCGATTTCAGCTATGCTGGCGCTGCTTGGTAAACGCCCTGGCTCCATTCCGCATGCTGACCGGGAAACAGCGGCACGCCTTTGCCGCATGCTTTCTCGGATGGTCTCTCGATGCGTTCGACTACTTCATCCTTGTCTTTTGCGTGTCCGCCATCGCGACAGACTTCCACGCACAACGAAGCGCGGTGACGGAGGCGCTGGTCCTGACCCTGGCGTTCCGGCCGCTCGGTGCTCTTCTTTTTGGTTGGATGGCGGATCGGGTCGGACGGCGGCCCACGTTGATCGTGAACGTGCTTTGCTATTCAATTCTTGAGCTGGCCTGCGCCTTTACACCGTCACTTCGGGGGCTGCTGGTACTGCGCGCCCTGTTCGGAATCGCCATGGGGGGCGAGTGGGGGGTGGGGGCGGCGCTCGCGTTTGAGACGTTGCCCAAGGAGAACCGCGGCTTCTTCTCTGGCCTTCTGCAGGAGGGCTACGCGCTGGGCTACCTGGTCGCCGCCGCGGCCTTCGGGCTGCTCTTTCCCCTGATCGGGTGGCGCGGCATGTTCATCGTGGGCGCGTCACCGGCGCTGGTCGCCGGCTACATCGGCTGGAAGGTGGAGGAGTCGCCGGCCTGGGAGGAGGGCCGGGCCGCGCGCGGCGCGGGGCTGTCCCTGACTGGACTCGGGCGCGCCATCAAGCAGCATCTGCCGCTCTTCCTGTTCCTTGTCCTGCTCATGACCGGGTTCAATGCATTCAGCCACGGCAGTCAGGATCTGCACCCGGTCTTTCTACAGGCGGATCACCACTTCGACCCGCACACGGTAAGCCTGATCGGCATTGTGCTGGCGCTCGGGGCGATCTCGGGTGGCATTGTCTTCGGTTCGCTGTCGGAACGTTGGGGACGCCGACGCGCGATCATCACCGCTGCGCTGCTGGCCATTCCGGCGGCGCCGTTTGCGATGCTGGCGCACGGACCGGTGGCGCTGGCAGCGGGCGCCTTCCTGGTGCAGTTCATGGTGCAGGGCGCGTGGGGCATCGTGCCCGTCTACCTCAGCGAAATCTCGCCCGGTGCGGTGCGCGCCACTTTCCCGGGCGTGGTCTACCAGCTAGGGAACCTGCTGGCTTCGCGGATCACGAACATCCAGGCACGCGCGGCAGAGCGCACCGGCCGCTATGGGCCGGTGCTCGCCGTCACCATCGTGGTCGTGGCGCTCTGCATCGCAGTCATGATGAGCTTCGCCAGGGAGTCCAAGGGTGCTGAAATCACGATCGACGGCTGAGCCGGCTAGCAGAACAGACCGGATGACGTCCGTGCGCATGTATTGCCTGGTGAGCGCTCTCGCCGTGCTATTTCCCATCGTTGCTCTCGGTGCTTCTCCGCAATCCTCCTCCACCACTCGCCCCGCGCGAACCATGAACGTGTACCCCGGGCCCGTGCCTGGCGCGCTGGGCTCCTCTGCCGCGGATCGGCCCACAATCGATGTCTACCTGCCCGCGTCGAACCCGACCCACACGGCCGTGCTGATCATTCCGGGCGGTGGTTACACGATCGTGGTGGCCGATCGCGAGGGAGCGCAACCTGCGCAGTGGCTTGTTGAACGTGGCGTTGCGGCCTTTGTGCTGCACTATCGCGTCGCGCCTTATCGCTATCCAGCGGAAATAGAAGACGGTCGTCGCGCCATGCGCCTGCTGCGCAGCCAGGCCGCGAGCCTTGGCTTCGCACCGGATCATCTCGGTGTTTGGGGCTTCTCCGCCGGTGGTCACCTGGCGAGCACGTTAGCGACACTGTTCGATGGTGGCATCGCCGCCGATCCCGATCCGATCGAACACCAGAGCGACCGTCCAGATTTCGCGGTGCTCGCTTACCCGGTGATCAGCATGAAGCCGGGGATCACGCATGCCGGGTCGCTCGAGGCGCTGCTTGGACCGCAGCCCAATGCTGCTCTCCAGGCGCTGCTCTCGACCGAGGATCACGTCACCCCGGAGAGCCCGCCAGCGTTTCTCTTCGCGACAAACGACGATCCCGTGGTGCCGGTCGCAAACAGCATGTTGTACGCGGCCGCATGTCAGCGGGCGCAGGTCCCTGTCGAGATTCACGTCTTCGAGCACGGCCGGCACGGTGTCGATCTCGCGAGCGACGACCCAGTGCTGCGGCAGTGGACAGTCCTGCTCGAGAGCTGGTTGCGCGCGAACCACTGGATGGCGTCCCGCGATGAGGTTAGGTCCGCAACGCGGTGAGTCCGCGCAGCAGCCGTGAGCCGAAGGTCATCACCAGGCAGAGCACTGCAACCGAGAGCAGGATCGATGTGAGGCCGAAGTGCTTGCCCACGAAGCCGAGGCCGGGGGGCCCGGCGAGCAGGCCCGCGTAGCCGATACCCACCGCGGTCGCGATGCCGGTACCAGCGGGAATGTTCGGCACGCGGCCGGCCGTGCGATAGATCACTGGCGAGCTGTTCGCGATGCCTCCGCCGACCACTGCGAAGCCAAGCAGCCACCATCCCATGCCGTGCAGATGCAGCCAGCCCGTGGTGAGCACGAAGGCGAGACCCGCCGCTGCGATCAGCGTGCCGATGCGCAGCGTGCGCTCTTCTCCGAAGCGATCGACGATGCGATCGCCGGCCAGTCGGCCTGTGACCATAACGGCCGCGAACATGGCGAAGCCGTAGCCGGACACGCCCGGTCCTGCGGCGCGCATCACGCGCAGGTAGAGACCGCTCCAGTCCGCAATCGAGCCTTCGCAAACCATCGCGACGAACGCGAGTGCGCCCAGCAGCAGAAGCTTCCCGTGCGGCCGGCGAGCATGTGGCGCGTCGTGCAGCCCCTCTTCGCTGCGACTGAGCAGAAAGCGAGAGGCGCCGAGCACGATGACCACTGTGGCGAGCGTGACGCCGAGCACGACGAAGCGCGCAGGCACGTGTCGTGCTAGAAGAAAGCTGGTCAGTGCCGAACCGGCGAAGCAGCCGATGCTCCACAACCCGTGAAGGCGGGAGATGGTGCGCTCGCCGAGCTGCTCTTCGATGGCGATGCCCTGCGCATTCATCGACACATCCATACTTGCGCCTGCGACGCCGAACACAAGCAAGGCGAGCGTCATCAGCCAAACGTTGGGCGCGAGCACGACGCACGTCAGTGCAAGAGGAAAGACCAGGCCCGCGCTGCGGGTGACAGCACGGCTGCCCAGGCGCGCTGTGAGTCGGCCCGCGAGCGGCATGGCGAGCACCGCGCCCAGACCTGAGGCCAGTAGTGTCCAGCCGAGCGAGCCGGCATCGAGGTGCAGCTCGCGAGCGCGATCCGGCACATGCGGCACCCAGCCGCCCATCACTGCGCCATTCGCGAGGAAGTAGGCCGCGACAGCGCGCTGGGCGATGCGGGTGCGCGTGGGAGCCAGGATGGCGGGAGTGGCCATGTCATTCACGGACTGCCTGCAATCGTTCTTGCGTGGCCTCTGCGTGGCCGGCAGTCACGATAAGGTGAGGGCATGCCACTGTCACAGGAAGCCGCGCGTGTGCTGGGCGCGTTGATGGAGAAGGCGACGACCACCCCAGAGTACTATCCGCTTTCGCTGGTTGCGCTCACGGCGGCGTGCAATCAGCGCTCGAGCCGCAACCCGGTCATGGATCTTGAAGAGCACCAGGTGCGCACCGCGCTTGGGGAACTCGAAGAGCTCGGGCTGGCCGGGGCAGCACGGGGCGAGGCTCGGGTCACGAAGTACGAGCACCGTATCGGTGAGGTCTACAACCTGCGCCGCGCGGAGTCGGCGGTGCTTTGCGTGCTGCTGCTGCGCGGTGCACAGACACCAGGTGAGCTGCGCGCACGCACCGAGCGGATGCACAGTTTCACGGCGACCGATGAGGTCGAGAGCGCACTCGATCTGCTGGCGAAGCGCGAGCCGCCACTGGCGCGCGCCCTGCCGCGCGAACCGGGTGCGCGGGAGATCCGGTATGTGCAGCTATTATCGGGAAGCGATGCGGAGAGCAGTGCGCCACCTTCGCGCCCGGCCGGCGAACGCAGCGACACGGACCTCGTGCGGCTGGAAGCCGAGGTCACTGAGTTGCGCGCGCGTGTGGCAGCGCTCGAAGAAAAACTCAACACCGCACTCGGCGGTTGACCGTCGCCGCATTGTGCAGCAGGCACGGCATAAGCTGGACGGTATGACCTGGCTTGTGTGGGCGCTTCTCTCGGCACTGTTTGCGGCGGCAACTGCGATCCTCGCGAAGGTTGGCATCGCCGGCATCGACTCGAACCTGGCGACTGCGGTGCGCACCACGGTGGTGCTGGTGTTTACCTGGGCGATTGCGATTGCACTGGGCAAGCACGGCGACCTTGCGCAGATCGGCAGCCGCTCGTGGCTGTTCCTTGTGCTCTCCGGGATCGCCACTGGCCTGTCGTGGTTGTGCTACTTCCGCGCCCTGCAGCTAGGGCCGGCGTCGTCGGTAGCACCCATCGACAAGCTCAGCGTGGTGCTGGTGATCCTGTTCGCATGGCTGTTTCTGCACGAGGGGATCAACGCGCACAAGATCATCGGCGGCCTGCTGATTGCGGGCGGAGCAGCGACGCTGGTCTTTGGATGAGAGCGTGGGTTAGATCGCGCGGGGGAGGGACCAGCGATCGTCACCGCACGACATCAGCGCACCAGACCTCAGCGGGCGAGACTCAGCGGACCAGGAAGTCAGCACGACATCCGCGATCGACCCAGATACCCCGGCGATCAAAGCCCCAGGTAGAGCCCTGCGTGCACGCACTGCCACTGCGCTGCCGCACCATGCGGACACCCCGCCGCGTATCGACATCGCAGTAGTTGCGTTTGCCGTTGTCGGACGAGCAGGTCACACTGCGTGCGTTGTTCCATCCAGCGTCGGGCCGCTGCGGGTATGGGCCAGGCTGTCCTCCCAGGCGCCCCGGCCGAAAGCCGGAGATCACAAAGTCGGCGCGGCAGCCGCGGTCGACCCAGACGCCGCCACGGTCGAAGCCCCACGTTCTGCCCTGCTGACACGGCGAGCCGCTGCGCTGCCGCACCATGCGAACGCCGCGAGAATGAGACGGACTGGCTCACGGAAGCGGAGAAGGTCTTTGCGCCAGAGCGGACGATGTCAGATGTTTCAAAAGCCTGCAAAGGCGGAAGAAGGCGCCTCGCCCGAAGCCAACCGAGAAGCGCCAAGGCAGGAGGCAAGCTGCCCTGAGTGAGAGGGTCGCATTTCCGGCCCGGCTTCGTCGGGAGCGTTTTTTGCCACTCAAACGACGCGGGAGAAACCGCTTGGGTTCGTCCTGCGACCTTCGTCCGGCTTATGATCCGACCCGGCGCGCTGGCTGCACATAAGAAGTGCAATCTCGCAGCGCCAATAACGTGCTAAACTCGGCGACCGAGATCATCACCTGCGTGGTTTGGGAAGCGAATCTTACCGCGGTCCCGTGCAATGGCGGATGCGTCAACAATCCCCTCGAATCGGTCGTAAATGCGATCTATCTAAGCCGCACTAGCTCGGATCCAGAACGGGTGAGGGAACTGTTGCAAGTCGCTGAGCAGGAGCTCGCGCGTGTAGCACATGTAGTCACCCGTTCGTTGCGGTTCAATCGCCAGTCCACCACGCCTACACTGCAGGACCTGCAGCAATCGCCGATTCTGCTCTATCGCTCTACAGCGGCCGCTTACACCACGCACCGATTCGATTACTCCTTGACTACCGCCCAGCAGAGCCGCTTATGCGCTTCGAGGCGAGCTTCGGCAGGTATTTGCAACCTGATTGGCAACGCGATCGACGCAACCAGGGAGGGAAGAAATTCAAATTCGAGTCCGTGACGCGCGAGATCGCAGTGGTGCAGCCCCTTGCGTGCGCGTCACCATCGCTGATACCGGATCAGGCATCGACGGTAAAGTACTTCCACGTTTGTTCGAGCCGTTCGTCACCACTAAGGAAGACACAGGTACAGGGCTCGGCCTCTGGGTTACAGGAGAGATCTTAAGACGTCATCACGCATCGGTACGAGTTCGTACGTCGACGCGTGCTGGCCGCTCTGGGACGGCGTTCGTCATCACTTTTCCTCGGAATGACGAGGGTCCAGCACGTACGAGCATGACTGACCAGAGATAGGTGGGCTCAGTTTGGACCAGCAGACCGCCTTCGTCAGGCGGGCGAAATCGCGCCGCGGCTTGCGAGTGTTGGATGCACAGCGCGCGTTTCAGTCACTTTCCGTGTCGTAAGCCGACGCGAGGAAGAGATCGGCAAGCGCGATTCCAAATTGCACCCATGCTAGTGTCGCGAAACTTGGTCGACAGCATGAAAGCCGCCGCGCGGCAGCGAACAGGACAAAAACACAAATGCAGACCCTGCTGTCGCGCGTGAGATCACCGAAGAGAATGGCACGATTCCAACTTCCTAAGACCTCTTCGCCGCAAAGCAGCCAGAGCCGTTCACAGGGAGGCTTTCAATCTGAGATCGCGCAATCCGTCTGACGTTCCCCAAATCACCTCCGCACAGACCGAAGTGGAGCTAGGATGACCGCTAGTGTTCGCAAGTGCATCCCAGACCCAGTGTGGAGGCCTTTGAACATGCAACGCCTGATTACCCTTGCTCTTCTTGCACTCGCTTCCGTAGCGACGACCATCTGCCGGTCCACCACACGCGACCAAGCCGAGCAGCGAGCCCGAACGCTCCTGCAGCAGATGAATCTCGACGAGAAGGTGGGGCAGCTGAATCAGTCAGCCGGCGTGCAGATGCCGATGCTTGGATCGGAGAAGCCCGACAGCCTCATAGCCGAGGGCCGCGTCGGTTCTGTTCTATGGTTGACAGACGTAAAGGAGATCAACCGGCTTCAGCACATTGCCGTTGAAAAGTCGCGCCTCCACATCCCCATCCTGTTCGCGTACGACGTTATCCATGGCTACCGCACCGTCTTTCCTGTGCCGCTCGCCATGGCCTCGTCCTGGGATCCCAGTGTCGAAGAACAGGCACAGCACCTCGCCGCAGAGGATGCTCGCGCCGCTGGCATTCGCTGGACCTTCACACCGATGGTCGACATCGCACGCGACGCGCGCTGGGGTCGCATCGTTGAAGGCGCCGGCGAAGATCCCTATCTCGGCTCTGCCATGGCACGAGCGCAGGTTCGCGGGTTCCAGGGCGACCAGCTCGGCCCGGGCTCTGTTCTCGTCAGCGTGAAGCACTTCGCCGGGTACGGCGCAGCAGACGGCGGCCGCGACTACGACTCTTCTTACATTCCTGAAGAGCTCCTTCGCAACGTCTACCTGCCCCCGTTCCACGCTGCGGAGCAGCAGGGCGCGGGCAACTTCATGTCGGCGTATATGGACCTGAACGACGTTCCGGCGACCGGCAATCGCTGGCTCCTCACCGATATCCTGCGCGACGAGTGGGGCTTCAAAGGCTTCGTCGTTTCTGACGCGTTCGCCGTTGCCAGCCTGCAGGTTCACGGCTACGCGCAGGATTCATCGGACGCTGCGTACAAGGCGTTCACCGCCGGTCTCAACATGGACATGGCCAGCCAGACCTACACACGCAATCTGGCTCAGCTGGTGAAAGACGGCAAGCTCACCCAGGCGCAGATCGATGCCGCCGTCCTGCCGATCCTCACGACGAAGTATCAGCTCGGCCTCTTCGATCATCCGTACCTCGATAAGTCCAAAGTCGAAGCGACGCTGAACCGCCCGGAAGGTCTCGCTCTCGAGCGCAAGCTAGCCGCTCGCTCCATGGTCCTACTCAAGAATGAGAACAAGACCCTACCGCTCACGCCATCTATAAAGAAGATCGCGCTGATCGGCCCCCTTGCGGACTCCACACATGACATCGAGGGCGGTTGGACAGTGGAAGGTCTCTTCGGTGGTGCGCCGAAGAACCATCCGATCACTGTGCTTGCTGGCTTGAAGAACAGGCTGCCCGATGCAGACATCACCGTCGTTCCCGGCCCGGAGATGTCACGTGTCTTCCCCGGACTTCTCGATCAGCTTGCCGGGAAGAAGGTGCTGCCACCGCCGACGCCGGAAGAGAGCGCCGACTGGATTGCAAGGGTGAAGGCAGCTGCAGCCGATGCGGACCTGGTCGTGGCTGCTATGGGGGAAATCGCCAGCATGAGCAGCGAGGCTTCATCCCGAGCCACGCTCGACTTGCCTGGCATCCAGCAGCAGATGCTCGAAGCCGCCAACGCCACGGGCAAGCCGGTCGTTCTAGTGCTTCTCGCTGGACGTCCGCTCGACATCCGCAGGGCTTCGGAGCACGTACCTGCCATTCTTGAAGCTTGGTACCCCGGCACAGAGGGCGGCGACGCGATCGCTGATGTTCTGTTTGGGGAAGTGAACCCCGGCGGCACGCTGCCCGTAAGCTGGCCCCGCGTCGCGGGATCCGAGCCCCTCTATTACAACCACAATCTCACTCACGAACCGGAAGACCGTCCACAATTCACCTCGCGGTACTGGGACCTGCAGTCGAAGCCTCTCTATCCCTTTGGCTACGGCCTCAGTTACACCACTTTCAAGTTTGCGAACCTCAAGCTCAGCCAGTCGAGCATCGGCATCAACGGAAAGACTCAGGTCTCCGTCGACGTCACCAACACCGGCTCCATTCCCGGCGATGCGGTGGGACAAATCTACATTCATTAGCGCTACGGCTCAGCCTCGCGCCCCGTTCGTCAACTGAAAGGGTTCGAGCGCATTACCCTCAAGCCTGGCGAAAC
This sequence comes from Candidatus Dedyshia acidiphila, assembly GCF_051025295.1. NCBI lineage: Bacteria > Pseudomonadati > Acidobacteriota > Terriglobia > Terriglobales > Acidobacteriaceae > Candidatus Dedyshia > Candidatus Dedyshia acidiphila. Next base: position 11,192 of record NZ_JBMGJV010000034.1, read on the forward strand.
AAGAACGCTCACTTTTCCGCTCGGCAAGGATGAGTTGGAGTTTTGGAGCCCGCAGACCAAGCGCTGGGCCGTCGAGTCGAGCACTTTCGATGTCTGGGCCGGCGAGGACTCAACAGCAACCCTCCACACCGAGCTGACGGTGACCCAGTAATCCGGTGCTGCTCCACAAAGCTCTCTGAGCCTTACCTTTGCAGCTTTTCGCTTCGGAGCATTAGCGCGAGGTAGACTTGGCTCCCTCAGGTACGAACGCGAGGAAAAGTATGAAAGTCCTAACTTCAGCAGGCATACTCGGCCTATGCGGAGCAGTCGTGGCGCTTGGCCAGAATCAGCAGCCAAGCACTCGCAGTTGCCACATCTAGAGAAGCATAATCAGGTGATCCAAATGATCGTAGATGGGCGACCCTACCTGGCGCTTGCGGGCGAGTTGCACAACTCGAGCGCATCAAGCGCCACGTACATGCAGCCTATCTGGGAAAAGCTCACTGCACTGAATCTCAACACTGTCATCAGCACTGCTTCGTGGGAGATGATAGAACCGACCGAAGGCAATTTCGACTTCAGTTCGGTGGATTACCAAATCCGCGCCGCAGAAGAACATAAGCTGCATCTTGTGCTCATTTGGTTTGGAACTTGGAAGAACGCAAGCTCGAGTTATGTCCCCCTGTGGGTAAAGAAAGACCCCGACCGTTTCCCGATGACCACGACGAAGACAGGCCCCGGATCGTTCATGGGCCTGAAGTTCAACTCATTGAGCCCACTTGGAAGCGCTACGATCGCAAGCGATGCGCGTGCGTTTCAAGCGCTCATGAAACATATCCGGGAAAACGATCCAAAGCACACCATCATCATGGTTCAGGTTGAAAATGAGAGTGGTTTGCTTGGCGATAGCCGCGATCGTTCTTCACTGGCGGAGGCCGCGTGGAACGAGCCGGTTCCCAGGCATTTGTTGAGCTTTCTGTCAGCGCACAAAACTACTCTCTTGCCTGAGGTAACGAGTGCTTGGAGTTCTTCTGGATTCAAGACCAGCGGCACTTGGCCCGAGGTCTTTGGAACAAGTAGCGCTTCCGAAGAGGTCTTTATGGCTTGGTATGTGGGTCGGGCTATCAACACTGTTGCAGAAGCAGGCAAGAAGGAATTGGCACTTCCTATGTATGCGAACGCTTGGCTAGGTCCACAGCCCGGCGCTCTCGTACCCGGACAATACCCAAGTGGAGGCCCTGTCACCGGGATGCTTGATGTCTGGCGAGCAGCCGCACCGTCTCTGGATTTGTTTGCTCCAGACATTTACATCGCAGATTTCCAGGGTGTGTGCGAGCGTCAGGTCAGGTCTGGCAATCCTCTGTTTATTCCCGAGGCGAGAGCCAATATCGCCAACCTCTTTTGGGCAGTGGGACACCACGCAGCCCTAGGCTATTCTCCGTTCGGTATCCATGACCTGGCCGACTATAAGCCGCTGGGGCAGGCGTATGGCTTGCTCCGAGGCATGACACCTTTGCTCATGAGGTATCAGGTGGAAGGAAAGGTAATGACGTTACTAGAAGGCAATGCGGCTTCTGTAAAGGCGTTCGAAGATACGACAGGCCTCTCCGTTACCTTTGGAGGCATGCAGGCTCTGTTTGCTCCGGCGACTAAGAGCAAAGATCAGCAGAAAGATCTTCCTCCTGCTCCCACAGCGGATGCCTTCTCGGTCAAACCTGATGTCGACCCGCGGGGCTTCGCGCTCGTCGTACAGACCGGCCCGCACGAGTACTTCATCTCGGGGTCAAACTTACTACTCAGAAGCGCCAAATCCCAAGTGGGTGTGGTAGACGAGGGAACCTTCGAGAACGGTCAGTGGATAGAAGGCCGTCGCTTGAATGGGGACGAGACGCTTTCTGGCAACGTCGTGGCGTTTGGTCCGGCAAGCATAGACACTCGAAAGGTAATCACTTACTGATCGGTTCGCGCTTAAGCGTTCATGCAATGAGTGAGACGTGACATTCGCTTTCAAATGTCACACTGCTTGACCGCTCTGGCGGCAGGTAAGAAGCTCCGACCGCGGAAGTCCACTTGTCCCACTTGGGCCTCCGTCCTGGTTCACCCACATGTCGCCTTCGCGTCTTGGGCGTGAGTCAGAGGGTAGGTGTGCTGATGAGCCCCTGCCAACTCCATCCACTCCTCCAACCACTTCAACGAACTGTCGACGATCATCTCGGCGAGTTGGAACGCGTCGCTGATAGCCGCCCTCACCTGAGGAGACTTCCGGCGAATCTCCCCTGGATCGACTCTTGCCAATCGGACTGCTGCGAACAGGCTGGCGGATAGCGCGATAATCCCGAGTCTCCGGTCATCGGAAGTGGCTGAGCGGACGCGGCGATTGGGGCAAGGAAACACTCTGATGTCAGGTACTGCCGCGTGTCGCCACAATGCCGGCATTTCACGATCGGATTCGGTTCGACAGGCTCGATCTCTCCAGGGATGGGGAGATCCCGCGCAATCGTAATCTTCAGGCACTTTGCACAGGTCACATTCCAGTGCCGGTAGGGAGGTTCGTTCCGCACACGGGCAGGTTAGCGCACCTCCCGTTGTGGAAGTGAACAAAAGGCGGAAAAGGCATACGAAGGGCAGCTGTCTCGTACTGCTCCGGCAAAGGTCTAAGGGGCAGACCTGGTGGGTTCGACGAGGAGCTCTCGGCGACCATCAAGATGGCTCGCCGCGACCAGTGCGATTGCCCGGACATCACGAGTGCTATGGTTCGACCGGTGCGAGTTTCCAGCCAACCCGGGGTTCATTCCCGTGCAATAAGCCTCGGCGCCAGCCGTGCCCAGGGATTCAAGGGGTACAGCAGCTCAGGTCCCCATCACGGCACCGACTTCGCTACCGCACCGAAGGAACAACGAGCAGTTGACGATGTACCACCGGCTGGACGCCTACTGGAGGCTTTTTGACTTGCGCAACCCTCCTCATGAAAGCATGGGCGAATTCGCTCACGAGTTTCGAACGATTGTCGGCCCGTGAAGCCAGACATACCTCAAGCAAGAGTTGGTCGTCGGCGATGGGACGGACTATGCGCCATGCTGCGCAACGCGCGTAGCGCCGGGCATGCTCACAAAGGCAATGCCGGATGTTTCGGTCACAAGCTGCGCGGCGTCCTACGCAGCGAGCGTCTTCTGGCCGGTCCGCACGTGGATCTCCTCTTCGGACGCCCTACGTAGGATCGTGTCGTGCAGATCCGGATGCGCCTTCCTTTCAAACAGAATCCAGGTGTAGTCCGCGAGATCAGAGAGTGTGACCCCCTCCTTCGCAATCAGCGGGCTGCTTTCCGGAAGGATGGCGTACATGTGAGACTCGGCAACCACGCTGGTCGTCAGCTTCCGATTCGCTCCTGGATTCGCGATTAAGGCCAGATCTAGTTTTCGATCGAGCAGGTCGTGTTCCAGATCAGGCGCGAAGTCGCTATGGAGACTTACTTGAAAGTTCGGAAAGAGGGGCAGATGAATCGAGAGAAGCGCGGAGGTAAGGAACGGATCGGCGTAGGGCGACCGACCGACCTTAAGAATCGATTCCACTCCTTCCACGGCGGCCCTTGCCGACTGGATGGCCCGCTCATCATGGAGGAGAGCAAGCCTCGCCTCCTCAACGAAGATGCGACCAGCGTCTGTCAGTGTGACATTGGAGTGATTCCGTTCGAAGAGCTTGAACCCGTGCTGCGCCTCGAGTGAACTCACTCTCCTGCTGAGTCCGGGCTGGCTGATGCCCAAGCGTTTTGCTGCGCGGGTAAAGTTCAGCTCCTCTGAGAGCGTCACAATCGCGACCAGCAAGTGGACCTCAATGAGTTTGTGCATAGCCCGCCTCCCGGGTTCGAGAAGAGCGTATGTGAACGTGCCTAGTACGGGCACGAAGGCGAATCTATTCGTAACTAGAGCGGACATGCTCATGAAGGTCAAGAGATCATGTCATAAATTCACGTATAGCTGGGCGAACCCCGAGGGATGCACTGTGTCATGCCTTCTCCGCATAACGTGAGTTGCAGAATGCATTGGACAGAAAAGTGAATCGCAGGGGATCTTGTCTGCAGAGAGGCCTCTATGGGCTGGCAGAACGTAAACGATACGGAGCGAGTGACAAAGAAGCCGGTCGAGAGCCATCCGATCCACTCTGTCGCTTTGGAGCCTCACTACACTGTCCCTGAGATCGCGGCTTTGTGGGGAATCAGCGAAAAGAGCGTGCGTCGGCTTTTCGGCGGTGAGGATGGCGTTCTGCGTTGGGGCAGCTCCGAGACAACCTCCAAGCGCGGTTACCAGAACCTGCGTGTGCCCCAAAGCGTGTTGATTCGTGTCCACCAGCGACGTCACCGCGCTTCATGAATAGTCACGCCGCAGTCTTCGCGTTGGCGGCTACCTCGTGATCGCGACAATTCTGGCTCTCTTTCGAGGATCAGGTGCCGGAATCGCGCCAAAGGAGCCCCACGCATTGCGAACACTCGCCGCTAGCTGGTCCTGCCGCGCCTTGACCCAAGGCGAGTAGTGCTTCTCAGTGATCTTCACACTGGAGTGGCCAAGCAGCATCGAGACCTGATCGATCGGCACGCCGGCGAGCAGCATTTCTACTGCGAATGTGTCTCTCAGCATGTGGGGAAAGCATCGCTTCGCGCTGCCGTCCGGCTTCTCTAAACCGGCGAGCGTGAACAGTCGACGGAAGCTTCTTTGCCAATCTGCAACTGCGGTCTTTGGCAGACCGTTCCCCGACCAGAAAAAGTACCGCTGATTAGGCTTGTTTCCCGCTGGTACGTCCCTCAGAGCTTGAGCCACTTGCGGAGGCAGGGGAACGTAGACGGGAGTACCGGTCTTCGCTTGATACAACAGCAGATTGTCGCCCACAAGGCGCGTGCGTTCGAGTGTGATCGCGTCCCGAATGCGCAGCCCACTCCAACGCATGAGGAGTAGAAGTGTCCTGAGTCTCGTCCCTTGCACGCGTCCGATCGCCTCTTCCGAGCGGCTCTCTCGGTACAGATGCGTGCAGTCAAGAAGCCTGTCAAACTCCTCTCGGGTGAAGTAATCGGTTGGTGCTTGCGTGACCGAGATCCGTCCGAGATTGTGCGTGGGATTCGTTACGATCCAGCCCGCACGAATGCAGAACCAGAAGAAGCCGGTGAGGCGTTCCTGTTTTTTTCTTCTTCGCCATGGCGCCATCCTTTCAGGACGCGCGGAAAGAGCGGACAGAGGACAGGTCTAGTTCTGACAGCAACTTGTACCCTTCTGATGTGCACCAGGAGAGCATTTGCTTGCGGAAAAAGATGTCCAGCTTGTAAACGGTGGCTTCGCTCAGTTCACGAGCCCTTGCGTCAGCGAGGTACTCGGCGACTGCCTGCTCAATGGTGACGGGAGGGTCCTTGCGCTCCGGAGCACTGGCCGGATTTTTGGAGTCCTCGATCACCCGGGCGAGCTGGGACGCACGCTCCCAACTCCCGGTCTTCAGGCTCCAGCGAATGTATTCGCCCCTGGCCGTGCCCTCGACCCACATCGGGCACGAGCGGCGCTTGTAGAACCGGTCTGCAGTTTTCGAGCAGAGCTTCAGATGGCGTCGATAGAGCGTCAGCATGACGGGATCTGTCGTACGCGTATCGTACACGGCTGAACAAGCTGCCTGTAATCGTTGATTCTGAATGGTTAAAGCTTGGTGGAGGCGGCGGGAGTCGAACCCGCGTCCGAAATCGCTGTCAGCCGAGAGTCTCCATGCGTAGTCGCGTTCGATAGGTTTCGCACCGTGCGCTTAGAACGGACAAGATACGCACGGCACTAGTCCGATGATCTCGTCGCCTCGATACGGACCGAATCGAGGAAACCAGCCTGCTGTGTGACGTCCTGCCTTGGCCCGCAGACAAAGCCTCGGAGGACGGCTACTTAATTAATTAAGCAGCAAGTGCAAGATTGTTATTGGCAATCATTGTGTTTGCAAGCGATTACGGGTGCTCACACCCCGGCATGCCTCTCGTACCGCAATCAATCCCGTCGAAACCGTGACGCCCCCATCGGGTATGCCGGACAGCCTCGTCCGGTCTGTACAGTCTACCATTTTGAGCTAGCCGGAACTCTGTTGAGACCGTCGCAGGCGCATCTCGGGAAGCCTCGCCAAAAAGGTCTCTGCAGTCGCACGGCAACTCAGCGCCTGCTGCTTCCGGAGCAGCGCTGCTCTTCGCACGTCCTGCTTACAGCGCGCCGTTCAGGTCGATGGTCTGATACTCGTGGGCGGCAATGCCTGCGCGGATCTGGGCGGGCGTCTTGCCCTGCTTCGTCATGCGGTAGGCGTAGACACCCTCCTGCGCGCATGTGCTGCACTCCGCACCATGCAGGCCAGAGAAGCAGCTGTGCAGGCTGGTGTGGCCCAGTCCCCGATCACAGCGACAGTTACATGGCAGCTGCCAAAGCACCCTTGGCACCCGCGCGGCTATGGCATAGACGCGAGCCTGCCAGGGCAGGCGCAGATTCGCCGCCTGCAGCTGCTGTGCCGTCAGGATAGGCGGCAGGGCTGTCGTCGAGGTTGGTGCCTGAGCGTGGAACGCCGGAACATCATCGGAGGGAACCGCAAACTGAGCGGAGGCGCCCAGCGTGAGCAGGGCCAGGCAGAAGACGAGGAATGCGGACCGCATAGTTAAGTTTACCGTGTGCATCGATGGCAAAAAAAAAAGACGGCACGAACATTTGGAATGCCCGTGCCGGGAGGCCAGTGACGCAACTTGTACCAAAACTTCTGACGGTGGGCTTGTGCCTCTCCCGCCTCACATAAGGATAGACGCAGGTTCCACCGTATTGTTGCCCGCTGGGGCAAAATTCTCGCGAATTCTATGGAGGCAGGCACTCACTCGGGGCAGCCGTACGGGGTAGCTGCACCGAACGGACTATAAAGCTCGCTCGAATGCGACGCTGTCAACAGAAATCTGCAGATCGCGCGTCCGCTCAATGTCCATGCAACGGAGAGGCGAGAGACTCTGCTGCCTCCGCCAGGTCCACGTCCTTCTGGGTAATCCCGCCTGCGTCGTGTGTCATCAGGCCGATCCGCACTTTGTTGTAGCGGATATCGAGGTCGGGATGGTGCTGTGTCTGTTCTGCAACCACACCGAGCGATTGGACGAATCCCATGGCTTCTACAAAGTTCGGGAAGGTGTAGGTCCGGGTGAGCACACCCTGTTCAATCGTCCAGCCTGGCAGCTTGGCGACCGCGCTGCGCAGCACTTCTGACTCCAGCGGCTTCAGTTTTGGCTCGGGCATGGCGGGTGAGATGCCGTTTCGGGTCGCAGACGAGTCGCGGCGGGGTAGCAGGTGTTTCACAGCTCCCAGCGAGAAGGGATTGAAGCGTTGCGATTCGCCCAGAATCTCTCCCCGCAAATCCTCCCACACGCGATCGGGAAGCTGCAGGTAAACGTCCACAACACGTGGATCGAACTGCGTGCCCGAGTTCTTGTGGATCTCCTTGCGTGCCGTGGCGAAGCTGGTCGCCCGGCGATAGGGCCGGTCGGACGTGATCGCATCCAGCGCATCGGCCACCGCGAAAATGCGCGCTCCGAGCGGGATCTCTTCGCCGCGCAGCCGGCGTGGATAGCCCGAACCGTCATAGTGCTCCTGGTGGCTGTACACGATCTCCGAAGCCTCCTGCAGGTACGGGATCTTGCGCAGCATCTGGTAGCCCCGCCAGCAGTGCTCGCGCATGGTCGTCTGTTCCTCGAGCGTCAGCCGTCCGGGCTTGAGCAGAATGGCATCGGGAATCGCCATTTTGCCGACGTCGTGCAGGAACGCGCCTCGTGCAATGACGCGGATATCCTGCGGCGCCAGCTGCATGGCTCGCGACAAGGCAATCGTGTACGCGGTCACCCGGCGGGAATGGCCTTCCGTCTCCGTGTCCTTGAGGTCGAGTGCATCGCCCAGCGCTTCGAGAGTGATGTCGTAGGAGCGTTCGAGATCCGCAACCGCTGCGTTCAGCATCTCTGTCCGGGCAGCGACCAGCTCCTCGAGCTGCAGCCGGTACACATTGTTCTGCTCGACCAGTGCACGGTACTCAAGTGCGCGCGTCACTGTGCTGAGCAGGTGTTCCTGTTCGAAAGGCTTCAACAGGTAGTCGTACGCACCGTTGCGCAGCGTGCCGATCGCGATGGACAGGTCGCTGACGCCGGTCGCCATCACAATCGGAATGTCGGGGTGATGCTCCCGCACATGCGCCAGAAGGGAAAGCCCGCTCACCCCGCCCATGACGATGTCCGACAGGATGAGTCTAGGTTTCAGCCCCTCGGCCAACTTGCCGATCGCCTCTTCTGCGGAAGACGCTGTCACCGGCTGAAAGTCTGCGGTCGTGAGCATGGCGGAGACGATCCTGCGAATCGAGGCGTCGTCATCCACCACGAGAATAAGGGAAAGAGCCATGCAGGGATGAGGTGGCGAGGCCTTTCTTTGAGGACGCGTCCGACTGCTCGGTCGATCATAGCGGAAAGCGCAGGGCCGCCCAGTGATCACCACACCACCCGGTCACGCCGCATCGTCCTGCTTCGGGACGGCTTAGCTGCTGCAGGAACGAGGCAACACGGAAGCTCTCTTGACGGATCTCATGCGGGCAGCCATTCTAACGATGTTGCTTCGGATGCCGCCGGGGAGCTGACTGCTTCCGCCACCCATCCCCCAGAGGGCAAAGCTTTTGAACTTCGAACGCGACGTATTTTCCCGGAACACCTGTCAGATCGTTGAGCGGCAGGTCTCGGAACGCTCTCTCCATGAGCGCCAGCAGGACATCTACGAAACCCACAAACATCGCGCCTATGCTGTGGCCTACTACATGGTGGGCAACGAAGTGGACGCGGAAGAAGTGACCAAGGACGCCTTCGTGCGCGCCTTTCGTGCTGCCGAGGAGCCGGATGGGCGCTGCGTGGACAGTGCGCTAGTCAGCGAGCTCCGCGAGCGTGTGGCGCTTGATGAGCAAACCGCACCCGCCACACCCGCGGCCACCACAGCCCTGGGCAGCCGGAACGTTCGCCGCACTGACTTGGAAGAGGCCGTGGGTGATCTGCCTCCGAACGAGCGCCTCGTCTTTCTGCTGCGCGATGTAGAGGGCTACGACGCTGAACGTGTCGCGACTCTGCTCGAAGTGCCACGCGCTCAGGTCGAGCGCACCCTGCTCTCCGCGCGTATCCGCATCCGCGGCCTGCTTGCGCAGATGGAGCGTCCGGCCGCCGCGGCCTGACGCTCTCCTCAACCCTTTTCCAGAACCACCCGTGCTTCCCCAGCCCTCGGCCGCCTTGCGTCCGGGCTAGGATGGTGGCGCATGCCGAGACGAAGCGCCGGCCTCCTGATGTATCGCGGGCAGGGAAGTCTGCTCGAGGTGCTGCTTGTCCATCCCGGCGGACCCTTCTGGGCGAGCCGCGATCTCGGCGCCTGGTCCATTCCCAAGGGCGAATACCACGACGGCGAAGCCGCACTCGACGCTGCGAAACGTGAGTTCCACGAAGAGACCGGCTTCGACCCGGAGGGCGCCTACGTGCCCTTGGGCGAGATTCAGCAGAACAGCACCAAGCGGGTGACTGTCTGGGGCTTTGAGGGTGACGCCGATCCCTCGCTTTTGCGCAGCAATGTGTGCCAGTTCGAATGGCCCCCTCGGTCGGGCCGGCACATTGACATCCCCGAAGTCGATCGCGCCGCCTGGTTCACGATGGATGAGGCGCGCCGCCGCATCCTGAATGGGCAGCGGCCCTTCCTCGACCGCCTCGCCGCGGCTCTCGCTCAACCTCAACCCGGCGCGGGATCGTAGAAGCGGAGGCGGCAGGGAAGCATGCGCATGTTCCTCGGTATTCCAGTCGGCCTTGCGGCAGCGACAGAGCTCGCTGTCCTTGCCGAACGGCTGCAGGCCGCAACTTCACTCACGCAGGCGAACGAACTGCGCTGGTCCGCGCCCGACACCTGGCACATCACTCTGCAGTTCCTCGGATCGGTTACGCCCGGGCAGTTCGACTGCGTTGCCAGCCGGCTGCGCTCATTCTCCGCGCGCAGCTTTCCCGTGACGCTCAGCGACCTCGGCGCGTTCGATCGAGCCGGTGTTCTCTATGCCAGGGTGCAGCCGTCGGCGCCACTGCTCATGCTGCAGCAAAGCATTTTGGAGCTGACCGGGACCTGCGGCTTCCACCCGGAGGACCGGCCCTACCATCCACACATAACGCTGGCCCGCAGGCGGGGCCGCCACTCGTCTCTGTTGAGCGCTCTTGGGCAGCAGCCGTTCGCGGCTGCCTGGTTCACAGCGGAGCAGGTGGTGCTCTACGAGAGCGTGCCTACGCCTGGCGGATCGCGCTATGTACCACGTGAGATAGCGCCGCTGAGCTCAACTTCTACTTGAAAGGATGTCGTCGAGGTTTAGCTGCGGTTCCGCATCTTCTTCGCCCACTCCGGCTTGATCGTCTGGCGCGCGCGGCCCAGCGCCAGTGCGTCCGCCGGTACGTCCTCTGTGATCGTCGAGCCTGCGGCGATGTAGCTGCCGTCCGCGACCGTCAGCGGCGCCACGAGGGTCGAGTCGCTGCCGACGAAGCAATTCTCACCGATGGTGGTGCGGTGCTTGCCCTTGCCGTCGTAGTTGCAGGTGATCGTGCCGGCGCCGATGTTGGTGCCGCTGCCGATCTCCGCATCGCCCAGGTAGCTGAGGTGGTTCGCTTTGGCGCCTCGGCCCATCCGTGTCTTCTTCGTCTCGACGAAGTTGCCGACGTGCGCGCCCTCGCCGATTTCGGACTCCGGGCGCAAATGCGCGTAAGGCCCGAGCAGAGCACCCTTGGCGACGGTCGAGCTCGTGATGATGGTGCCGTGCCGCACCAGCACGTCGTCGTTGAGGGTCGCATCCTCCAGCACCGAATAGGAGCGAATTCGGCAGCCGCTGCCGACCTGGGTGTGGCCGAGCAGTTGCACAAACGGTTCGAGGATCGTGTCCGGCCCCACGCTGACGCTGCCGTCGATCACGGATGTCTCCGGCCGGAAGATCGTCACGCCCGCAGCCATCAGTTCGCGCGCCTTCCGCATGCGCATCGCGGCGTCCAGGTCCATCATTTCGGCGATCGTATTCGCGCCCAGCACCTGGTGAATGTCTGGCGTTTCGAGCGCAATCACGCGTTCCCCGTCCTTCACCAGCAGGGCCGCGACGTCGGTCAGGTAGTACTCGCCATGCGCGTTGTTGGTGGAGAGCTCGCCAATGTGGCGGAACAGCGGCTCCGTACGAAAGGCATAGATGCCCGAGTTGATCTCTGGTGCGGAGAGTTGCTCTGGCGTTAGCGCCTTCTGCTCGACGATCGCGGTTACATCCGGCTGGCTCTCCGCCCGGCGCAGCACGCGCCCGTAGCCGGTCGGGTTCGCTGGCCGCGCGGTCAGGATGGTCATCGCGGCGTTCTCGGCAAAGTGGAAGTCGCGCAGCCCCACGATGGTCTCGGGCGTGATCAGCGGGGCATCGCCGGAGAGCACAAGCAGGTTCTCGTAGCCGGTCACCTCGGGCCGAACGGTTTGGATGGCGTGGCCCGTGCCGCGCTGCTCTGCCTGCAGCACGAAGCGGACACCCGTGCCCTGGACCGCGGCGCGCACCTGCTCTGCTTCATGCCCGATGACGACGTAGATGTCTTTCGGCTCGACGACCTGCGCAGCCGCGGCGATCACATGCTCCAGCAGGGCGCGTCCGCCGATCTGGTGCAGTACCTTGGGCCGGCGCGACTTCAGCCGCGTGCCTTTGCCGGCCGCCATGATCACGATCGCCAGTTGCATGGATGTCCTCTGGTTTGAAGTAACTGCGACGGATACAGCCCGCTACTGGCTGGGGGGTCCGCCCTCGCCGCCTGCAGCTTCCGCGCCGCCGCGCATGCCCGGCGGTATCGGGATGGTGATATCGATCGGGTGCACCTGCCCCAGATCGCTGAGCGGCTTGCCCGCCGTTCCCGACGTGCCCGCAGCCATCTGCTGCGTGTTGCCCACCACCAGCACGGCCAGCTTCGATGCATCGACATATTGCTTCGCGACGCGCTCGAGATCCGCGGTTGTCACCTTTTCGATGGCGGTGCGATAGCGCTCGAGAAAGTCGGCGGGGTAGCCGTAGAACTCGAGCGCGGCCCGCTCCGCCAGCACCTTCTCTGGCGTGGCGTAGCGGAACACAAACGAGTTCAGCAAGGCGTCCTTGGCCCGACGCAGCTCCACGTCCGTGAAGGGCTGGGTCTTCAGATCGTTGATCTGCTCGAGCATCGCCTTGGTCGCGTCCACTGTGCTCGCGCTCTTGGTCGCAGCTACGGTGTAGAAGATGCCAGGATGGTCATAGTCCGCTCCGTACGCCCCACCCACCGAGTAGGCCAGTCCAAGCCGCGTGCGTACGTTCTGGAACAGGCGCGAGCCGAAGCCGCCGGAGAAGACCTGGTTCATCACGCTGAGCGCGTAATAGTCAGGATTCGAGCGCTCCGTGCCGATGCCCACGATCCAGATGTTGCTCTGGTTGACGTCGGCCTTATCGACCGAGTACACGCCCGGTGCCGGCCCTCGGAAGCTCTCCTTCGGCTGCGGCAGGGGCGTGCCCTTCTTCAGGCCGCCGAACGCCGAACGCAGCGTCTGCTCCATGGCCGCGCTGTCGAAGTCGCCGGTCACGCCGATGATCATGCCGTTCGGGATCACCGTCTGCTGGTGAAACTGCTCGAGGTCTGCCACGGTCACGCTCATCACCTGCGCCAGCTCCGGCGTGCGCCCGTAGGGGCTGTCCGCGCCGTAGGTGAGCCGCGCTGCCTCGCGCTCGGCGATCTGGCCCGCATCGTCGTTGCGCCGCACGATCGCTGTGGCCGTCTGCTGCTTGGCGAGCTCCAGCTTGCCGGGCTCGAACTTCGGATGCAGCAGCAGATCTGCTGCCATGTGAAAGACCGGGTCGAAGTCCGTCTTCAGGCACGACCAGCTCAGGCTGGTGGAGTCCAAATCGCCCGAGGTCTCTACCTTCGCGGCCTTCGCCTCGAGCACATCGTCCATCGCATCGCCGGAGAGCGCTGCCGTCCCGCTGGTGCGCCAGGTGTCGCCGTACAGCTCGACCAAACCCGTCTTTGGGGCGGGAACGTTGCGGCCGCCGCCGCGCAGCTCGATAAAGCCATCGATGAAGGGCAGCTCATGATCCTCTTCGAGCAGGATGACGACGCCGTTCTCAAGCACGATGCGCTTCGGCTGCTGCGGGTGGAAGGCCGGCAGCGCGGGGATGGGAATCTGCTTCCACGGCTGCGCCTGTTGCGTGGCTGGAGTCGACGGAGTGGTCTGCGCGCCCGCTGCAACGGCGGCCAGAAGAGTCAGCGTCATGAGTCGCTTCACTGGCCACCTGCCTTCGCCGGAGCGCCGGCGGGCGCCACTGTTTCGATCACTGCGGAGGTGCGATTGCCCTCCGTGAACACCTTGTTCGACACGCGGCGAATGTCTCCCTTCGAGACCTTGTCGATCTTCGCAAGCTGGCGGAAGAGCTCGCGCCAGTCGCCGTAGCGCAACTGGTAGGTGGCCAGCGCCTGCGCGAGCCCCTCATTGTCGTTGAGCGAGCGCAGCAGCCCGACCCGCGCCCGCGTCTTGAACATGGCCAGCTCGTCATCGGTGACATCGGAGGTCTTCAGGCGCTCAATCTCCTTGTGGATCGCCGTGCGCATCTGCTCCGGGGTATGGCCGGGCAGCGGCACGGCAAAGAAAGCGAACAGTCCCGGATACTTGTTGCCGGGAAAGCCGCTGAACCCCTCAGCCACCGCGGCGATCCGCTGATCGCGCACCAGCGAGCGATAGAGGCGCGATACCCGGCCGTTCGAGAGAATATCCGTGATCGCGTCGAACACCTGATCATCGGGGTCGAGATAATCGCCGCGGTGGTAGCCCTCGAGATAAAAAGGCTGCGTCGCCTCGCGAATCACGACCGACTTCTCGACAGTCTGCGCCGGCTCGACCGTGGTCATCGGCTCTGGCTGGGGTCCGGAGGGAATGGGGGCAAAGTACTTTTCGAGCAGCGGCATCGCCGTATCCGGCTTCACGTCGCCAGCGACCGCGATCACCATGTTTGAGGGCGCGTAGTAGGTGCGATGAAAGTCGCTGGCCTCGGTCGCTGTGATCTGCGACAGCTCGGACTCCCAGCCCACACCGGGGCGGCCGTACGGATGCGCGACATAGGCGGTCGCCAGGAACTGCTCGATCATGCGTCCGATCGGGCTGGAATCCACGCGCATGCGCCGCTCCTCCTGCACCACGTCGCGTTCCTTGTAGAACTCGCGCGGCACAGGGTGGCCGATGCGCCCGCTCTCCATGTACGCCCACAACTCAAGCCGGTTCGCCGGCATGCTCCAGAAGTAGTTCGTCTCGTCCAGCGACGTCGACGCGTTGATGCCGGTAGCGCCGTTCTGTTCGGCGATCTCCGTGAACTGGTTCGGAACCACATACTGCTGTGCGTCCTTGCGCGCCGCGTCGAAGTCTGCACGAAGCTGCTTCAGCTTCTCCGGATCGCGGCCCACGCGCTTGCGCAGTTCGCGGTCGTACGCGGCATAGGTCTGCTCCACCTTCGCGAGCGCCACCTTTTCCGCGGGCCAGTTCGTCGTCCCGATCTCTTCCGTGCCCTTGAAGGCGAGGTGCTCGAACATGTGCGCCAGCCCGGACTGTCCGCTTGGATCGTTCGCATCGCCCGCGTCCACGAGCGTGTAAAAGGAGAAGACCGGCGCCTCCGGCCGCTCGATGACCAGCATGGTCAGCCCGTTCGGCAGCACCTTCACCGTCACCCGCTTCTCGAACCGCGCCAGCTCTTCCTGCGCCAGGTCCGGCTTGGTTGTTGAGGGCTGCGCCTGCGCCGTCGCGACCAGCGGCATGGCCGCGACCAGGGGAAGCATGCACCATGCGCGCCGCATCCGCGAGCGTGACGGACGTAACCGAAACGGGAACGACTCAGCCAACCGAACCTCCTCCGAGGGAATCTCTGCACCCACCGAAACACGTAGCCGAAAAGCGTGTCTGGAGATGCGAGCGGTGCCCTGGATCAAACTACCCCGAAGCTATCCGGGGGCCTCCATGGTGTCAAACGAAGCGAAAGTGCATACCGAAGTGTGTGGGACGGAAACCCGCAATAGCGCGGATTCACATGGCTCGTGGATAATGAGCCGCGCGGCGCGAAGCGGACCTGCTCGACCCATGCGCTCGACACCACGCCGATACGGCCTGACCCGGAACAGCGGGAGAAGCCCCAACGGCGTGAATCAGAAGGATTCAGGACTGCTATGACTTTTCCCTTGCCGCGACTGACCCGCACCCGGCCCTTCCGCTCGCTCCTTTCGTTTGGCCTGCTGGTCGCGCCCGCGGTGGCTCTCGCGTCGGGCCCGGTGGCCCCACCAGCCCCGCGCATCATGCAGCCTGTTAACAATCAGCAGCGGATCACGCTTGAGGGCAACGTGCGCCACCTGCCGGCCCGCGCTCGCGATCTTGGCGAGGTCTCTGCCGGTACGCCGGCCAGCCGCGTCCAGCTCCTGCTGCAGCGCTCGCCCGAGCAGGAGTCGGCGCTCGAAACCTTCATCACGGACGTCCACACGCCCGGCAATCCCGAATATCACCAATGGATGACGCCGTCGCAGTTCGGCGCGCAGTTCGGGCCCGCCGACTCGGATGTGCAGGCCGTGGTCGCCTGGCTCCAGTCGCAGGGCTTCGCCGTGGCCCGCGTGAATGCGGCAAAGACAGCAATCGAGTTCTCCGGCACAGCCGCGCAGATCGAAAGCGCGTTTGCGACCCGCATCCACAGTTTTGAGCTCGACGGCGTCAACCATGTCGCAAACGTAACCAATCCGAAGATCCCGGCCGCGCTCAAGCCGGTGGTGGCCGGTCTGTCGCCGCTGAACGACTTCCGCGCACGGCCCATGCACTCCGCGCCGCGTGCGGCCGTCGGCACACCCGCTCCGACGTCCAGCAATCCCCACGCGCTCACCATCCGGCCGGTCGGCTCGCCCGAGCTGAACACATCGAGCGGCGGACACTATCTCGTTCCCGCGGACGCGGCCACCATTTACGACGTGCCGAACGCATCCCTGAATCCGGCGTTCCACGGCACATCGCTCACTGGCAGCGGCGTCACTATCGGTATTGCCGGCACGTCGAATGTCGACGTGACCAATGTGGCGAACTACCGGAATCTGTTCGGCCTGCCGCCGCTTACCCCGAGCGTGATCGTCGACGGGACGGATCCGGGCGTTCTGGGCGATAACGCGATCGAGGCACTGCTCGATCTGGAAATGGCGAGCGCGATTGCGCCGCAGGCCAGGCTCGACCTCTACATATCCCAGGCCACCACCTTCCAGGATGGCCTCTTCCTCGCCATCCAGCGCGCGCTCGACGACAACCAGGTCAACATCCTGAACGTCAGCTTCGGCGCGTGCGAGGCGTTCCAGGGAACAGCCGGCAACCAGCAGGTCCTGAACTACTGGCAGCAGGCGGCTGCGCAGGGCATCTCGGTGACTGTCTCGACCGGCGACAGTGGCGCGGCAGGCTGCGACAGCGCAGACGCCCAGACCGCGACCCTCGGACTGCAGGTGAATGGCCTGGCCTCGACCCCCTACAACATTGCGGTTGGTGGCACAGATTTCAACCAGACCATCAGCAACGAGGGCACGTACTGGAACACCACAAACGCCGCCAACTACGGAAGCGCGAAGAGCTACATCCCGGAGATCCCCTGGAACAACTCGACCACGACCATAGGCGGCCTTAGCGGCAACTCCCCGACCCGCGATAAGAACAGCCAGACGCGGATCGACGGAGCCGGTGGCGGCGCCAGCGGCTGCCTCACCGGAACCTTCGACACGAACGGCAATCTCACCGGTTGCAAGGACGCGTACGCAAAGCCGAGCTGGCAGACGGGCTCCAATCCAACGCGCACACTGCCGGATGTCTCGCTCTTCGCCGCGAATGGTGGCCATGACTCAGCCTGGGTTATCTGCGCATCCGGTCTCGGGCGCGAGACATCCGGCACCGATTGCGTGAACAATGGGAGCGGGATCAACTTCCAGCTTGTCGGCGGTACCTCGGCCTCCGCCCCAGCCTTTGCAGGCGTGCTCGCCCTGGTCACACAGCAGTTGCAGGCGGGCGGCGGCCCAGTGCGTCTAGGCCAGGCCAACTTCACCTTGTATCCGCTCGCCGCTCAGCATGCCTCTGTCTTCCACGACGTCACCACCGGCAACATCTCTGTGGTCTGCAGCGCGGGGTCGTTGAACTGCGGCGCAAATGGCTTTCTGACCGGCTTTGACGCCGGTGCCGGCTACGATGAGGCCACTGGTCTGGGCAGCGTTGACGTGGCTCAACTGGTACAGAACTGGACCGCGATCAGCTTCAGGCCGACCAGCACTGCGCTCTCCCTGAATGGCGCGACCTCCCCAATTACGATCCAGCACGGCACAGCGGTGAACATTGGTGTCGCCGTGACGAGCAGTGGCGGCACGCCAACCGGCTCGGTCGCCCTGGAGGCTGGCACCAGCGCCCCGAACTCGGTGATCTCGCCCGTCAGCGGCTCGACCCCCTCGCCGTCTATTCTCACCCTGAGCAACGGCACGGTGACCGGCAGCTATCCCTACCTGCCGGGCGGCACGTACGCGGTCACGGCCAACTATGCTGGGGACGGCATCTTCGGCGGCAGCGTGTCAAACGGCGTTAACGTCACGGTCACGCCGGAGCCCAGCCAGCTTGGCCTCTTCGCCCGGGTCTTCGACTCTTCCACAGGCCAGGGCAGCAGCGCCTCGAGCGCTGGCGGCATCCCCTACGGCACGTACGTGTCCGTGGCTGCGCAGCCGGTGTCCTCCACATTGCCCGCCACTGCGACTTACGCAGCTCACGCCACTGGGACGGTCTCTTTTCTGTCCAGCTCGCGGGCGCTGAATGCTCCGGGTGTGCCGATCGACAGCGACGGAATAGCCGAGATTCCCAACCAGCAGAACCTCGCCTACCCACCGGGCAACTACTCGGTGTCAGCCACCTACTCTGGTGATCCCAGCTTTACCGGCAGCAGCGCCACCGCGGTCGCCTTTACCATTGTGAAGAACAGCGTCACCATCAATAGTGGCGTCAACTCTAGCGGCGCCACGGTGGTCGAGGTGGACCCGGTCGCGGGCAATCTCTTCTTCAACCCCGGCTTCTCGCTGCCGACGGGCACCGTCGCGCTGCTCAATAGCGCCGGCGCAACCGTCGGGACCGCCAACCTGGCTGTGGTCAACACGAACCAAGGCGCCGTGACGCAGGCGACCATCCCCGGAGCAGGGGCCTTCGCCAGCATCAGCTACAGCGGCGACGGCAACTACAACGGCGGCACTGCAAGCGCCACGCCGTCCTTCGCCGTGACCGCAGCAGGCGCCACACTCGCGATCTCACGCGGCGCCAGCGGCACCAGCACCATCAGCGTCACACCGCAGTCCGGCTTCACCGGCACGGTCAACCTCACCTGCTCTGTGACCGGCACGGGGACGCCGCTGCCCACCTGCTCGCTGGCCAAGGCCACCGTCACCCTGGGTAGCAGTGCGGTCACCGATGTCCTCACCGTCGGCACAGGCTCCGGCAGGGCCGCGTTGCATCTGCCGGCGAACCCGGCCACCGCGCCTCGCGGCACCTGGTACGCCGCAGGCGGCGTCACCCTGGCCGGCCTGCTGCTCTTCGGCATCCCCGGGCGGCGCCGCAACTGGCAGCGCATGCTCGGCCTCGTGCTCTTTGTCAGCGCGCTGGGCCTGGCCGGCTGCGGTGGCGGTAGCAGCGGCGGGGGTGGGGGTGGTGGTTCCGGCACGACGCCGGCCGGCAACTACACCGTGACCGTGACCGCGACCAGCGGCAGTGTCACCCAGACCACGATGGTCGCAGTCAGCGTCCAGTAGTTCACTCGCACTAGACGAGAAGGGCCGTCCACAGGGACGGCCCTTGTTGTTGCTGCTCAATCTGTCTGCCAGCCCACCCGCGCAGTTCCGCTACGCCAAGAAAAAGGGCGGCCACTCGTTGGAGTGACCGCCCCTTCATGCCGCTCGCGCTTTACTGCTGCTGGTCTTGCTGCGGCTGGTTATTGTCCCCATTGCTGTTGTCGTCGTTGAAGGTCCGCACGCCAGCACCGTTCGCTGACCGGCTGGTGGTCACCGACAGCGGCGACTGCAGCCGAAAGTTGATCAGCGTCTCTGCGGGAATCTTCACCTGCTCGCCGCGCGTCACTGCATTCACACCGGCGCCCAGGCCGCCGCCCGAAGCAGCGCCGATGGCCGCGCCCTTGCCGCCACCTGCAATAGCGCCGATGATCGCGCCCAGGGCCGCGCCGCCACCGGTCTTCACCGCAGTGTTCTTGCCCCGCCCCTTGCCCTGCTGCGTGAACGCTGCAGTCGAGATCTGCAGGGGATTGCCCTTCAGGTCCACCTGCGTCATCTCCACGGAGAGCACTGAACTGCCGCTGAAGTGCGCTGCGTCCTTGGCGTCGACCACGCGGCCGGTCACCGTCGTTCCGCGCGGGATGGCGATCATGTTGTCGGCAATGATGTCCGCCGCCAACGTGCCGTGGACCGTCTGCCCCTGCTGTGTAGTGGCGCTGTCGAGCGCATCCGCGAGGCGAATGGGCAGCGACGTTCCGGAGGCAACAGTAACCGTGCGGGATACGGGAGCCGCTGGCTTCGGAGGCGTGGCGGGTACGGTGCGCACCGGCTCATTTGCCTGCGCCGGCGGGGGGGGGCGCACTGGCCGTCTGCTTTGGCGTCTCCTCGCGCTCACGATCGCGGCGCTTGCGTTCCACCGGGGCTGGCGCGGGTTCCCGTGTGGCGCGCTGCGGGGCAACCGTCAGGTTGTTCACCACCGTCCGGATGCCGTTGACGCCGCCCGAATCGGCAGCCGCGAGGGCGCGTGCCGCGTCATTGTTGACGGAGCCGTTGAGCGTGGCCATACCGTTGTTCACGCTGACCTGGATGTTCTGCCCGTTCAGCGCCGACTCGGCGTTGATCCGGGACTGAATATCGTTGGCCAGGTCCTGGTCCGTCCGCTGCGCGGGTGCGGTGGCCATCGAAGAGGGAGAGGTCGCCGGCGTCTCATTGTTGCTCGGCGGCGAGCTCTGTTTGCACCCCGAAGCCACAAGCAGAGAGCCTGCCAGCAGGCCGGCCTGCAGGGCACGGGTTCCATGTCGCATCACCATATAGTCCTGATCCTTTCGCGGCGGCAGCGCTTTCTGACGCCATCGTCCCTATTGTGAACGCGGGTGAGGAAGAAAGTCGCGCAAGTTTTTGTCAACCTGCCCCCGCCCTGGGGAAATTACTTTGCTATCTCTGCTCTGCTGCCTGCCGCGACCGCCGCGGGCGGGCAACTCCAGCTTCCATGAGACGATGAGGGGGCCGGTTTGGCAGCAGATACCCTGAGCCGGGCATCTAGCTAAACAAAGACGCAGCGGAAATTGCCACGGGAGATACCCGCGCTGCTCCGCTGTGACGCGACGAGCAGCGTAGAAGGAGATACAAGCATGTCCTCTGAACGCAGTGGTTTTGGCTGGTTTCTAGTGGGGTTGGGGATTGGCGCAGCCGCGGGGGTGCTCTACGCACCGAAGCCCGGGCAAGAGACACGGGATGAGCTGGCGAACAGCGCCCGCGAAGGCACAGAGTACGTGAAGCAGCGTTCGCGCGATGCCGCTGACAAGGTCAGCGATATGACCGAACGCAGCCGCGATCAGCTCAATGAATACGTCGATCGCGGCAAGGACGCCGTCGATCGTGGGCGCGCGCAGTGGAGCCAGTACGTCGATCGCGGACGGGATGCAGTGTCGGATCACATTGACAAGGCGACCTCGGCAGCGCAGGACGCGACCGACTCCGTCAAGAACGCGTCGAGTGATCAGGCGGAGCGCATTTCCAACGCGGTCGAAGCCGGTCAGCAGGCCTACCGCACCACATAGCAGCGTGCAGTAAACGGGCCAGGTGCGGTGGTCATCCGCCGCCGCACCGCTCGCGATCTTTCTTCAGGAAGTGGCAAAGATGCACGATCCGTTAGTTGCCGTACTGCTCGCTCTCACTATCGTCATCGGGATTGGCGTTCTCATCCTGATTGTCGCGTTGGTCGGCGTCGCCATCGCCGCTATGAAGACCCGCAAGAAGGTGCACGGACTCATCGAACAGTACGAGACGCACGTCGCGCCGCAGATCGGGCCCATGGCCGTGCAGGCCCGCAAGCTGGTGGACGATGTCAGCCCCAAGATTCGCTCGCTCGTCGAGGATCTGTCGCCGAAGATCCGCTCACTCGTAGATGATCTGTCGCCGAAGATCAAGAACATCGCTACAAATGCATCGGAGATCAGCGACAAGCTGCGCGAAGAGACGCAGCATATCTCTGTGCAGGTGAATGATGTGGTCGATCGCACGCACCAGCAGGCCGCGCGCGTGGATCACATCGTGTCCAGCACGCTGAACGGCATAGGCTATGCGACGTCAGCAGTGCAGGAGGGAATTACGGCTCCGATTCGTCACATTGGCGGTGTTCTGGACGGTCTGCGCACGGGTGTGAACACCTTCTTCCGGCGCGATCGCGTGCAGCACAGCTATCGCAACGGCAAGCACGCCCATACGACGGCGATCGTGCACACGGTGGACGTCGAAGTTCAGCCCCCCGAGTACCAGTAGACCGAGCTCAGTCGCGGCGGGAGGCTGGAATCCACCCGCCGCCGACCACCACATCACCTTGGTAGAACACAGCAGCCTGGCCTGGCGTGATCGCCCGCACGGGTTCGTCAAAGGTCGCGGTCACCTCGTCCGCGCCAGTTTTCACCAGCGTGGCAGCCGCGGGCTCATGGCGATGGCGCACCTTCACTTCGACGCGCATCGGCTCGCGCAGATCAGCAATTGCGATCCAGTTCAGCCGGTTCGCAATCAGCGTGCGGCTGAGCAGTTCATCCTCGCTCCCGACCGTCACGTTGTGGCTCTCCGGATGAATCGAGAGCACATACAGCGGCACAGGCGACGCAACCTTCAGTCCCTTGCGCTGGCCTACAGTGAACTGGTGAATCCCCTCGTGGTGGCCGGCAAGCGTGCCTGATGTAGTCACGATCTCGCCCCGCGTGTCGGGCACCGGCTCGCCCTGTTCGTCCAGATACGCATCGATAAAGCGCTTGTAATCGCCACCTGGAATAAAGCAGATCTCCTGCGAATCCGGCTTGCTGGCGATGCCGAGATCGAATGTGCGCGCCTGCTCCCGCACCTCTGGCTTGGTGTAGCCGCCAAGCGGGAAGATCGTGTGCGCAAGCTGCTCCTGCGTTAGCCCGAACAGGAAATAGGTCTGGTCCTTCGCGTGGTCCACGGGGCGCTTCAGCAGCCAGCGGCCGCTCGCCGCGTCGTACTCATTGCGCGCGTAGTGGCCGGTCGCGATCAACTCCGCGCCGATCTGCCGCGCGGTCAGCAGCAGCTGGTCGAACTTCAGGTGGTTGTTGCACAGGCTGCAGGGAATCGGTGTGCGCCCGGCCAGGTACTCCGCCACGAACGGCTTTACCACATCGCGCTCGAAGCGCTCCTGCTGATTCACCAGGTAGTAGGGAATGCCAAGCCGTTCGGCCACGCGACGTGCGTCGTACACGTCGTCAATGGAGCAGCAGCGCCCCTGCACCTCTTCCGGCATGCCCTCGCGCCCGGCCAGCCGACGCTGGTTCCAGAGCTGCATCGTGAGCCCCACCAAGGTGTGCCCCTCCGCTTGCAGCATGGCCGCCACTGCGGACGAGTCGACCCCGCCCGACATCGCGACGGCGATCGTGCGCGGTGCAGCGCCCTTGAGTCGCGCGTCGACTGTCCATGCGTCTGCCGTCGTATCTGTCACTGCTACTGTCATCGATTCTCTCTAGCGCAAAGGGCCGCGACCGGGTCGCCGCTCTTGCTGTACACCGGCGAAAGCTCCCGCAGACGCTCCACCGCGGCGGGCACTAACTCAATGGCAAAGTCCACATCGGCGTCGGTCGCTTCCGTATCGAGGCTGAAGCGAAGGCTCGCCCGCGCGCGCTCCGGAAGGATCCCCATCGCGGTCAACACGTGCGATGGCTCCGTCGCGCCGGACATGCAGGCCGACCCGCCCGAGAGCGCCAGTCCCTTCAGATCGAGTGCGATCACCAGCGCTTCGCCTTCAAGATGATCGAACCAAATGTTGGTCGTGTTCGGCACGCGCGGAGCCTCGCCTCCGTAGACGCCTGCTTCGTCAACACGCGCCAGGATCTCGCGTTCCAGCCGGTCGCGCAGAGCCGCGACCCGCGCCGGCCCGCCGCTCGCGACGAAATCCGCGGCCATTCCGGCAGCTATCCCAAGGCCAACGATGCCAGGTAAATTTTCGGTGCCCGCGCGCCGCTGCCGCTCCTGCGGACCGCCGAAAAACAGTGGCTCCGGATGCGTGCCCCGCCGCACGTACAGGGCGCCCACGCCCTGAGGACCATGGAACTTATGCGCCGTGATGGTCAGCAGATCACAGCCGATCGCGGTTACATCGATCGGCACCTTGCCCACCGCCTGCACCGCATCGGTGTGGAAGTAGACGTCCGCTTCGCGCGCCAGCTTGCCGATCTCGGCTACTGGCTGCAGCGTGCCGATCTCGTTGTTCGCCATCATCACGCTGATCAATTGCGTATTCGGCCGCAGAGCCCGGCGCACATCGTCCGGATCGACCACGCCCGCTGCACCCACTGGCAGGAACGTGACCTCGAAGCCGCGGTCGCGCAGGCGCTCGGCCATGTGCAGCACCGCGTGGTGCTCAATCGCGCTGGTGATCAGGTGCCCACCCGGCGTCAGCAGCCCGGTCAGCGCCAGGTTGTCGCCTTCCGTACCGCCGCTGGTGAAGATGACCTCGGCCGGCCGGCAGTGGAGCAGCTTTGCGACCTGCTCACGAGCCCGCTCGACCGCGGCGCGCGCCCGCTGCCCGTGGAAGTGAATGGAGGACGCATTCCCGAACTGGTCGGTGAACCAGGGACGCATCGCCGCAAAGACCTCGGGGGCGAGTGAGGTCGTGGCATTCGCGTCCATATACACGCGGCGCATGGCTGTCATCAGTTTACGCCGGGGCCAGTAGCGCGCTCGAGGGCCTGCGTGCTCACGATCAACCTGCACTCTGCTACTCTCGTCCGCGGTGCCGTTGTGCACAGGAGGTCGTTCTCAGCTATGAACAGGAATCAGATTCGGGCTTGTTGTCTGGCCCTCGCGCTCGGTTGTTGTGCTTTGCCCGCGACACAGGCGCAAATGGGGGGTGGGGCAGGGAAGTCTGCTGCCGTAGGCGCCAAGCAATCTCCCGCTACGGTTTACAGCGGCATGGCCGCAGGAGTTGAGAAGGAGTTCCTCAGCGCCGCCGAGGCGATGCCGGCCGACAAGTACGGCTTTGCGCCCAGCAACGGCAAGTTCGACGGTGTTCGGACATACGGTCAGCAGGTGCAGCATGTGATCGGCGCGAATTACTACTTTTTCTCAGGTTTTGGTGTCCCGGGCGCGATGGATAGCGCCAAGATCAAGAGCCTGGCCAGCAGGGAAGAACTCCTGGCGGCGCTGAAGGATTCTTTCGCGTACGCAAACAAAGCCATGGCCACCATCACCCCCGAGAATGCATTTGTCGAGGTGGGCAGCGGCGAAGAAAAGATGACGCGTGCCGGGGCGGCCAGTCTGTTCCTGTACCATTCGATGGATCACTACGGCCAGATGGTCGAATACCTGCGCATGAACAACATCGTGCCGCCGGCAAGCCAGAAGTAAGCTCGCCGAAGCTTTATGGACGACAAAGGGCGCAGCCACACGGCTGCGCCCTCGTTGTTTGTGGGTACGCTCAGCGCTTCTCGATCGGCGTGTACGCGGCCGGGTACTCCGGTCCGATGTAGTCCGCACGTGGCCGGATCAGGCGGTTGTTGTCAATCTGCTCGATGACGTGTGCGGCCCAGCCCGCGATCCGGCTCACTGCGAAAATGGGCGTGAACAGATCGATGTCGATGCCCAGCGTCGTGTAGGTCGAGGCGGAGTAGAAGTCGACATTCGCGTTCAGCTTCTTTTCTTCGAGGATGAACAGCTCAATGCGACGCGACATGTCGAACCACTTCGGATTGTTTGACGACTTGCCCAGCGCCTCGCTCATGCGCCGGAGGTGCGTGGCCCGCGGATCTTCGGTGTGGTACACCCGATGACCGAAGCCGGAGACCTTCTGCTTGGCCGCGAGCATGCCACGCACATGTTCGACCGGGTCTTCGCCTGCCTTGTCGATCGCGAAAAGCATGCGCATGACGGCTTCGTTAGCCCCGCCGTGCAGCGGGCCCTTCAGTGCGCCGATCGCGCCCGTGATGGCGGAGTGAATATCAGACAGCGTCGCGGCGATCACACGCGCGGCAAACGTCGAGGCATTCAGCTCGTGATCCGCGTGCAGGATCAGCGCGACGTCCATGGTGCGCGTCGCGGTCTCGGATGGCTTCTCGCCGTTCAGCATCCAGAGGAAATTGCCGGCGTGCGACAGTGAGGGATCGGCTTCGACGAGCGGCTTGCCCTTACGGATACGGTCATAGAGCGCGACGATCATCGCGATCTGCGAGGTCAGCCGGAAGCTCTTGCGCACGTTCGCCTCGTGCGTGTTCTCGGCCTCGTCGGCGTCATAGCAGCTCAGGGCGGAGACAGCCGTGCGCAGCACCTGCATCGGCGTCGCCGCCTTGGGGAACGAGCGCAGCAGGTCGATGATCTTTGGATCGAGATGTCGCGCCTGCGCGAGTTCCTTGCGGAACGCCGCAAGCTCCGCTGCATTGGGCAGCTGACCATGCCAGAGCAGGTAGGTGATTTCCTCGAAGTTGGACTGCTCCGCCAGCGTGTGGATGTCGATGCCGCGATAGGCAAGCACGCCCGCATCGCCATCGATCCAGCAGATGCCGGATGTGGTCGCGACTACCCCTTCCAGACCCTTCGTTGCCACAGCCGTTGCCATCCGTCTCTCCCCCAAATGCTCGTGCGGGTCGCGCTCGCTCTGCTCAGTCACGCTGCCCTGGTTGTCTGCTGATTCGCCGCCGCGTCTCTTGTTTCCATCGCGTCTCTCTTGTAAGGAGATGCGCTGCCGCGCCTTTCAGCACAGGCGCTCTGCGGCTCGATCGTTTGAACCTTCGTTTATAGCGCAGCCGCAAAGTGCTTGTCACATGACGCGCGGAGCGGCTTGCGGTGTGCACGAAACGGCGTGAGATCGACTACCGGGGGAACGCCGCAGATCAGGTCAGCCATCGCCTCTGCCGTGCCTGGCGCCAGCAGGATGCCGTTGCGGTAGTGTCCCGTTGCTGTGAACACGCGCGGGCTGAGTCGGTCGAGCACTGGCAGGTCGTCCGCAGATCCGGGCCGCAACCCCGCCCAGCTCTCGACGGACCGCGCGCTGCGGATGGCAGGGAAGAGCTCGGCGGCGCGGCTTCGCAAGCGCTCGAGCGCATCCGGCTCCACTGTCTTTGAGAACCCCGCATCCTCGACGGTCGCGCCGATGGCAATGCGCCCATCGCCTCGAGGAATCAGGTACACATCCGCCGAGCGAAGTACAGTGTCGAGCAGCGCACCCTCACTCTGCTGGACGGTCAACATCTGTCCCTTGCGCGGGGCAATGGGCAGGTCCGGATCCAGCATCGCGGACCACGCACCTGCACAGTTAAGGAAAACATCGGCGGCATACGCGCCGCGTGCCGTCAGCAGGCGCACGCCGTGCTCCGTCTGTTCGATCGCCTGGACCGGGGTCTGCTCCTCGATCACCACACCAGCGGCCCGGGCTGCCACAGGCAGTGCGGCGCAGAGATCGCGCGGATCGAGGCTGGCTTCTTCAAGCAGCCAGAACTGACGACCCTGCGGCGGCGCACCGACGCCGGGCACCAGCGCACTGGCCTCCACGCCTGTGAGGACGCGGGCCGTCTCACTCGGGGCATGGTGGGCAGACACCATTTGCAGGGTCTGGCGGGTGCGATAGCCCACGCGATGCCCTGAATACACAGCAATTTCATCCAGGAAACGGTCGTAGAGAGCGCGGCTGTAGCGGCTAAGTGGCTGTAAAGCCAGGGGGTTCTCTGGATCTGCGACGGCCAGCATGCCGCCCGCCGCCCAGGAGGCCTCCCGCATCGCGGTTCCGGCTTCCAACAGGGTGACTGCGATGCCGCGCCGGCGCAGCGCCAGCGCACAGGCGAGTCCCACGATGCCCGCCCCGGCAATCGCGACCTGTTGAGGTCGATCCACGTTTCGATTGTAGCGGGATGTCAACAGAGGTAATCTCTGGGTTAACTGACTAGCGACCCACACAAACCGTGCCCTGGCTGCTCTCAAAAGGGAGCCGGGATCGTCAAGGACTGCACCAGCACTTCCCGCGACCATCCGTCCGGCGGGCTGCTGCCATCTCCTAAGGAGAGAGGTTGACCGCATGCGACAGTTAGGCGCCCGAATGCCGGAGCTTCCCGCCCTCGAAGAGGTGCAGGAAGAGCGTCCGACCCGCACGCCTGCCGCCCCCCCGCGCGAACCGGCAACAGCGTTTGCGGCTCCTGCACCATCGTCTGCCAGCGTTGAGGAGATGCCCGCAGCAACCGCGCCCGCGCCCGAGCCCGAAGCCCCGGTGCGCCTCCCAGGCCGGACTCGTATCACGGAGCACATCCAGCCGGCAGCCCCCGCGGGTCCGTCGGACGAAGTTCCCTCTGTCGTGATTCCGTCCGTCACGGAAGCGCCAGCCGCCGCAAGCCCAACCGCTCCGCCGAGCGCCGCACCGGACCTACGCGCGGCCGCCGCTCCCGCCCGGCCAGAGCCTCGCAAGCCCCCGACGCGTCCGTCCGATCCGCCCGCTCCACAGCAGCAGCAGCCGCCTCCACCGCCGCAGCCCGCGCCGCAACAGCGTGCCTCGCAGCCGGTCTACGGCGACGAACTGCCGTTCCGCAAGCTCGGCGGCCCACGATTTGAGGAGCTGCGTGGCGAGCCGCGCGTGGATGAGCTGCGCTTCGACGACATGCGCTTCCGCCACGTGCGTTTTGAAGATGCGCCTGCCCCGGAGGCGTCACCGGTCGTCGACGAAACCGTGCGCGCGGGCAGCATTCTGGGCCTCAGCTCGAACTATGAGCCGCGCCTGTCGACCCGCTCGCGCAGCATGCTCGATGACGAGCCGAAGCACCACTTTCCGTTCATGACCTTCGCTGTGCCCGGCGCGGCTGCGGTGCTGGCGCTCGGGGCGCTGCTGTGGAGCGGAGCGCTGCGCGACCGCATGCACGATCAGGATGCGGCGGTCAGTCAGTTGCAGCAGCAGAACCAGCGGCTGGAGGATGCGCTGGACCAGATGAACCGCGACAACCTGGGCCCGGCCGCACGGACCAGACGCACGGGCCCACTGCCCACGACCACCCATCCGTCGAACGCGCAGGACCTGGTGCCTCCGCCCGACAAGCCGCAGAACGCACCTGTTCCCCCGGTGGCGACGAGCCAGCCTGCCAATGCACCGGCTCCTTCGAACTCGGCTGCGAACACTCCCGACGCGGCGGCCTCGAACCCGGCGACAACCGCGCAACCATCGAGCGCGCCCGCTCCAGCAGCCCAGCTCAACTCGGGCCAGTCCACCCCGCCACCCATGGTTCATCAGGGGGAACGTTCCGTGCGAACGGGGTACCACCCTCAGCTCGTGGCGCCCTACCCGACGAATTTCCAGCCTGGGCACGTTGCAGACGATCGCGGAGCGAGCCAGGCTTCGCCGAATCCAGGGCTCTACGTGGGCCCCTCGGTGCCGCATGCGGGCACGACTCCGACGATCGCCCGCACTGAACGAAGCACTGGGCGCGGAGCCACGCCGCCTGCAACGGCCAGCACTCCTTATCACGCGCCATTCACGGTTGGAGCCGGTGCGACGCCCGTTGGAGGCAGTCCGGCCCCGGTCGGAACGACTGCGGCGCGGACAGCGACGCCGGATACGACACAATACACCGCCACCAGCAGCGGTGCGTACGTCAGCCCGCTGGCGCAGAACATCGAGATGGTGGAGAGCCTGCAGCGGCACAGTCAGGTGCCGCTCGAGGAGTTCCACGCCCGGGAGGGGCTGGTCACCCGAGTCGCACCAACCCTGGGTGTGACGGTCGATCGCCTGGATTCCGGCCACGGCTCGTACGGACTGCTGGTGCACAGTGGCTCAGCCAGCTACCAACTGCACGGGCAGGTGAACGCGCCGGTCATCTTCTCCGATGCCGCGACCAACCGCGCGTACGAACTGGTGGTCCTGCGCATCGCCGATCAGCAGGTGTACGGATACGTGAAGCCGGCTCGTCAGTGAGCCGGCCTCCGCTCTGGCCGCACGTTCTCTGAGTAGGTCGTGACTAGCTTTGGGGCGCGACCAGCGTGACGTCTTTCGCATTGTCGAGTGAGAGCGTGACCTGCATCGACTTGCGGGCGTCCCAATCCTTGCGCGAGAGCGGATAGCTGAACACCAGCAAGCCATCGACCGTCTGCCCCGGCTGCACGACCGTGTCTCGGCGCAGCGGCTCCATCCGCAGGGGTGCCAGCTGCGGGTAGGCCAGGAAGACCTTGTCGAAGTCGCTCGAGTTCGCAGCTAAGCTGCGGCGTGTCTCGCCGTCCGGCAGCGTGACCACGGCCCAGTCGTCCTCCAGCCGGATCGGCTGCTGGTTCGGGTTGTGCAGCCGCACGTGGGCCAGCACCAGCATCTGGTCGATGAACTGGTCCTGTCCCTGCATGCCGGGTGTGCCCGCGGCCCCGCCAGTGATTTTTGCCTGCACGGGGAAGATCGACACGCGCGCAATCTCACCAGTAGCAGCCGGCGTCTTTCGCTCGAAGCGCAGCCACGCAAGCACGATCAGGGATGTGAGGAGCAGAGCCCCGAGCACACGGATCGCGATGCGGCCGAAGTTTGCCGGTTCGTCGATCTGCGCCAGGTTGAGCCCCGAAGAGGAGGAAGGTTCGTACGCTTCAGTCACGGCTGTCCTGCATTCTAGCGCTGTCTCGTGAAAAGCAATCCGGCGCTGTGCAAGGCTTGCTTCACAGAAGCCTGCGCCTCGATGAGACCACACCTCCCCGCGTGGCCAATACCCACAAAGGGTGTAGAGCCCGGCAGTCGCGCCCGGATGGTAGGATCACCCACGCTGGCCACCTATGTTCAATCGGCGAAGACCCCTACGCCTGGCGTATTTCGTCAGCCATCCCATCCAGTACCAGGCACCCCTGCTGCGTCGCATCGCCGCCGAGCCGGACCTCGAGCTCGAGGTCTTCTTCGCGAGCGGCCACACCGTGCAGGGCTACGTCGATGAGGGCTTTGGAGTGAAAGTGGAGTGGGATGTCCCGCTGCTTGCGGGCTACCGCTCGTCCTTCCTGCCTCTTCTGCGGCCTGCGGGACGCGAGCCCGGCTTTGCCCAGCCGCTGAACCACGGAATCTTCTCGCGCCTCTCCGAAGGCCGCTTCGACGCGGTCTGGACCCACGGCTACAGCACCGCAAACAGCCTGCGCGTGATCGCGAGCGCCGCCATGCTCCACCGGCCGCTGTTGCTGCGCGCCGAGTCCACGCTCGATGACCGCGTCCGCTCGGGCGCGAAGCTCGCCGCCAAGCGCGCCTTCTTCGCGACGCTGCGTCCCCAGGTCAGCGGCGTACTCGCCATTGGTAAGGCCAACGCACGCTACTGGCGGCACTACCTTGGCGACGACATACCGGTCTTTCACATGCCCTATGCCGTGGACAACGACTTCTTCCAGCAACGTGCCGGCGCTGCTGCGCCCCTGCGCGAAGCACTGCGCGCCGATCTCGGCCTCTCACCGGGACGACCGGTCGTGCTGTTTGCCTCGAAGCTGACAGCGCGCAAGCGCTGCGCCGACCTGATCGAAGCGGTCGCGAGCATGGCCGAGCCGAAGCCTTATCTGCTGATCGTCGGTGACGGCGAGCAGCGGCGCGCGCTCGAGCAGCAGGCAGCAGCGCAAATCGAGAGCGGCGACGTGCAGTTTCTCGGTTTTCGCAATCAGACCGAGCTGCCGCGCTTTCTCGATCTCTGTGACGTGTTCGTGCTGCCCTCGGAGCACGAGCCCTGGGGTCTCGTGGTCAACGAGGCGATGAATGCAGCGCGCGCCTGTGTGGTGTCGACCGATGTCGGCTGCCAGCAGGACCTCGTGATCGATGGTGAGACGGGCGCGGTCTTTCCGACCGGCGATGTGCCAGCTCTTGCAGCCGCATTGGTGCGCGTTCTCGGTGAGCCGGGCCGCGCGGCTCGTCTTGGAGCGCAGGGGCTCGCGCGGATTGCAAACTTCAGCTTTGAGCAGGACGTGGCTGGTCTGCGCACCGCGTTGGCTGCGCTGGTCCCGGGCTTTCCCGCCGACGGCGCTGAGATCGCCGGCGACACCGCTCAACAGAGCGTGAGCCGATGAGCGCAGCCTCCATCCTCATCCTGACCAGGAACGAGGAACAGGATCTGCCGGGCGCGCTGGCCTCGGTGTCGTGGTCGGATGACGTTCACGTCTTCGATTCCTACAGCACGGATGCGACAGTGTCGATCGCAGAAGGGCTGGGAGCCCACGTGGCGCAGCGCGTCTTCGACAACTACGCCGCGCATCGCAACGCCGCGCTCAACCAGCTCCGCTTCCGTCATCCGTGGGTGCTGCTGATGGACGCGGACGAGCGCTGCACGCCGGCGCTTGGCGAGGAGATCGAGCGGGTCGCCAGCCATGACGATCCCGGCATTGCTGCGTTCCGGCTTCGTCGCCGCGACTACTTTCAGGACACGTGGCTACGCCACGCGCAGATCTCGCCCTGGTACATCCGGCTGGTGCGCCCGCAACTGGCGCGGTACACGCGCGAAGTCAACGAGGTGCTGGAGGTGGCCGGGGCCGTCGGCGAGCTTGCGGCCCCGCTCGATCACTACCCCTTCTCGAAGGGGATCGGGCACTGGCTGCGCAAGCACGACGTCTACTCGACCATGGAAGCCAGGCTGATCGCGGAGGGGGGAGGACTTGAACGGCCATCGCTTGCGACGGCGCTCACTGCCCGGGATTTCCACGAGCGACGCCTGCACCAGAAGGCCCTGTTTTACCGCATGCCAGCGCGTCCCACGCTGAAGTGGCTGTACATGATGCTGGGCCGCCGGGCGTTTCTGGACGGCCAGGCCGGCTGGACCTACGCCCGACTGCAGGCGATCTACGAGTACATGATCGTGCTGAAGACGCGGGAGCTCCGCGCACAGGCGGCGCGCGAGCGGGCCGGAGAGCGATGAAACGCGCTGCCTCTTTTGTGGTGCATGAAGTTGCTTGGGCAGCCTTGGACTGCTGAGGTAGTATCGAGGAACTGGCATCCGCAGAGCACGAGGCGGCCGGCGTGTGCCTTAGGCGCCGGAAGGCAAAAACAATGCCGCCATGCTCGAGCCGGGAACGAGCTACGCTCTTCTCAGAAGGGACGTCGCAGAGACGCCATCGATGGTGGACATCCCACAGTTAGCGCCGGCCAGCTTCGACGGGGACCATCCGCTCGGTCCCAGCGGAGCGAAGGAAGGCCTGTCGCTTACCGACATCGGTCGCATCCTGCTCAAGTGGAAGTGGCTGATCCTGGCCTGCCTGCTCGTCAGCCTGACGCTGGGCTACATCTACTCGAAGACCCGCATTCCCCTCTACCAGGGCACCGCCACGATCGATCTCAATCCATCTGAGACGAACGTCGGGCTGAGCGACCTGATCCAGCAGAGCCTGTCGTCCGAGGACGTGCGCCTGCCCACCGAAGTGGCGCGCCTGCAGAGCAATCAGGTGGTCTTCTCGACCGTCAAGGAACTCTCGCAGGTGCATCGCGGGCCATTCCCGAACGCGTTCGATCACCTGCCCATGGACGCCGGTATGGATGCTTTTCCTCCAGCGACATTGCAGGCCATGATCGGGGCCGTGCGCGGAGGGCTTCGCATCGCGCCCGAACCGGGTACAGACATTATCGCCATCTCCTTTCTCGATCCGCGGCCCGAGGTCGCGCGCGATGTGCCGAACAAATTGATCGAGGTGTACCTGAAGCAGAGCCTGGACCAGCACATGGCTGGCACAGGTCGGGTGACGCGCTGGCTGGCGACCGAGATGGAAGGGCTGAAGCAGCAGGCCACGGACGCGCAGGGCCGGCTCGCCGACTACCAGAAGCAGCACAACTTGATCGGGATGACACCGGGGTCGAATCAGGGCGAGAGCCTGGAGCTCGACCGGCTGCGCAGTGGCAACTCCCAGGTGGCGGGCGCGCAGGCGGATCGCATCGTGCGTGAGGCCAAGCTCCGGCTGGCCCAGTCGAACGATCCGGACATGGTGGCCACCGTCGCCCCGAGCAGCACGCTGGTGTCGCTGCGTGCTGAACTGCTCACGCTGACTGCGCAATTGACGCAGCTCACGACCAAATACGGTCCGAATTATCCGCACGTGCGCGAACTGCGCGATCAGTCTGCACGGGTGCAGTCCGAGATCGATGTCGAGATGCACAATGTGCAGAAGCGCATCCGCGACGAATACGACACGGCGACCCACACGCTCGACCTGATGCAGGCCCAGGTCGACCGGCAGTTGCAGGAGGCCTACAAGCTCAACGACAGCGCGGCGCAGTACGCGCTGCTGCGGCAGGACGCGGAGTCAAGCCGGCAGCTCTACGATCAGCTTCAGCTCAAGCTGAAGGAGTCGAACCTCGCCGCGGGTCTCAATACAGCATCCGTGAACGTGATCGATGACGCCCTGCTTCCGCTCGGCCCGGTCTCGCCGGATGTGCAGACCAATGTCATGATCTGGGGCGCGCTCGGCTTGCTGGTCGGCGTGCTCGGCGCCTTCATCTTCGATTCGCTCGACGACACCTTGCGCACTACAGACGACGTGGAGCTGTTCTCCGGTCTGCTCTCGATCGGCGCCATCCCGCACTTCCAGTCGCTGCCACGCGGACGGCAGGAGACCATGGGCGAGGAGCCGGGCGAGCGTCGCCGACTGATCTCGATCACGGCGCCAGCCTCACCCACGGCCGAGGCGTATCGCGCCCTGCGCTCGTCGATTCTCTTGTCGGCGATCGACAACCCGCTGCGCGCGCTGGTCGTGACGAGTGCATTCATGTCGGAGGGCAAGTCAACGCTCTCTGCGAACATTGCCGTCATGCTGGCCCAGCGCGGCGAGCGGGTCCTCATCGTCGATGCCGATCTGCGCCGCAGCACTCTGCACCTGCTCTTCGGCCTGCGTCGGCCAGCGCAGGGGCTCACCAATCTGCTCAGCCGGCAGACCGACGATTCCGTCATCCTCCATCCGCTCGCACAGGTGCCCACGCTGGCCTATCTGCCGGCGGGAGCGGTGCCGCCGAATCCGGCAGAGCTGCTCGCCTCGCACCGCATGGCAGAGATGATGCGCCAGTGGTCAGAGCAATACGATCGCGTGATTATCGACACGGCACCCATCCTGGCCGTCTCCGATTCGCTCGCGCCCGCTGCTCGCGCTGATGCCGTGTTGCTGGTCGTGCGCGCCGGCGTCACCCGGAAGAAGGCACTGATGCGGACTCGCGAGATGCTGCGCCGCGTGAATGCTCACCTGCTCGGCGCTGTGGTCAACGATATCGACATGCGCAAGGACACTTACTACAACTACTCCGGCCCCTACACGTACGGGTACGGCTATACCAGCGAGACTGTGCATGAAGAGGTCAAGTAAGCGCTCCGCGACCGCCATGCCCACCCGTCCCGCTGTGAACTTCCGATGTACACCGCGCCTTCTGTTCGCGTTTGCGATGAGTCTCGGGGCGCTTCCCCTGGTCGCGCAGACGCTGGGCCAGCAGGTCTCGCCCGACCCCATCGGCGTCCCACAGCAGTCTGGAACTTCTGGCACCACGCCGGGTACGAATGGCGGCTTCCCGCCGTTTGCCGGCTATGGCCAGCAGCAAACGCCCAGTGCGCCGCTCGGACCGGCACCAGGCACCGGACCGATGGTGAGCAGCACAGGACAGTTCGGCACCGGAGCCGATATTCCGCAGGCCAGCCCCAACACCAGGATTGAGCCCGGCGACCTGCTCGACGTTGTCGTCTTCGACACACCGGAGCTCTCTGGCCGCTTTCGCGTGAATGCCAAGGGGGACATCCTGCTGCCGCTCGCCGGCTTGCTTCATGTGGATGGACTCACGCTGGCCGAGATCACTGATGCAGTGAGCGCGCGTTACAAGAACGGCGGATTCCTGGTGAACCCGCAGGTCACCGTCTTCGTCGCCGAGTACACCCGCCGCACTATCACGGTCAGCGGCGAGGTGCGCTCGCCGGGCATCTTCGTCGTGACGGGACGGCGCACCCTGCTCGACACGATCACTCAGGCCGGTGGTCTGAATGAGAGCGCATCGCGCACGGTCAGCATTGTGCATGCGGCCGATCCAAAAAACATCATCCACGTGACGCTCAACGTAGGCGCGCAGACACCGGAGTCGATCGAGCAGGGCCGCATGGAGATCCTGCCCGGTGACCTGATCTTCGTCGCGCGTTCGGGAGTGATCTACGTCGTCGGCGATCTTTCCCGGCCGGGTGGGTACCAGGTCGAGCATAACAATCGGCTGAGCCTGCTTGATGCGATCGCGCTGGCGGGTGGTCCCACACGCACTGCCAACCTCAGCAACGCTCGCCTGATCCGTCGGTCTGCCGCCGGAAGGGAAGAGCTGAAGCTGAACCTGAGACACATCTTCTATGGAACTGGCCCGGACATGCTGCTGATGGACGGTGACATTCTTTACGTGCCGACCAGTCTCGCTCGTCAATACAGCTTCGCCGCTCTGGACGCGGGCATCGGCGCTGCGACCGGCTACGCCATCTACAAGATCAGCAACTTCTAGCGCCCCGCCCATTCACTGGAAAGGATTCATGCGCGTTCTTCTTTTCGGCAGCAACGGACAGGTTGGCCACGCATTGCTGGCACGGGAGCGCGACGGGCTGACGTGGATGCCGGCGACCCGCAGCGATTGTGACCTGGCCGACGCCGCGAGCGTTCGCCGCGTGATCGAGGACGCACAGCCGGACGCGATCGTGAATGCGGCAGCGTACACCGCGGTCGACAAGGCAGAGAGTGAGTGCGAGCTCTGCTACGCGGTGAATGCGCATGCGCCGGCGGCGATGGCCGAGACGGCGGCTGCCCTGGGTGCGCGGCTGATTCACTACTCAACCGATTACGTATTTGATGGCACCAAGCCGACGCCTTACGCCGAAGAAGATCCAACCGGGCCACGCAATGCTTACGGTGCGTCGAAGCTTGCTGGTGAGCAGGCAATTCTCGCCACGAGCGCGAATGCGGCCATCCTGCGCACAAGCTGGGTGTACAGCAACCACGGCGCGAACTTCCTGAAGACGATGCTGCGACTGGGCGGGGAACGCCCTGAACTGCGCATCGTCGCCGATCAGCACGGCGCTCCCACCTCGGCCGACGCCATCGCCGAGGCCACGCTGCGCTTGCTCGAGCAGCCCGCGATTCCGGGCGTGTATCACATGACGGCAGCGGGCGAGACGACCTGGTTCGGCTTCGCCAGGGCGATCTTCGCCGCGGCGGGTGGTGCAGCGCCGCGCCTCATCCCTATCGCCACGTCCGACTACCCCACGCCAGCCGCGCGACCAGCCAACTCGCTCCTCGACAACAGCCGCTTCGAACGCACCTTCGGCTTCCGCCTCCGCGACTGGAACGACCAGCTCGATGCGGTGATGGCCGCGCGACCCACGGCAGCAGCGACCGCGTCCCGATAACCCTATGCGCATCCACGATACCGATCTGAAAGAGGTTCAACTGCTGGAGCCCCGCGTGTTCGAGGACAGCCGGGGCTTCTTCCTCGAGAGCTACAACCAGCGCACTTTTGCCGAGCTCGGGATTCACGACAGCTTTGTGCAGGACAATCACTCGCGCTCGGAGCGCGGTGTGCTGCGCGGCATCCACTACCAGCTCACCCGCCCGCAGGGAAAGCTCGTGCGGACCGTACGTGGTGAGATCTTCGATGTGGCCGTCGATCTGCGACGCAGCTCACCCAGCTTCGGCCAGTGGACCGGTCACATCTTGACCGAAGACAACAAGCACATGCTTTGGATACCGGCCGGCTTCGGGCATGCCTTTCTCGTGCTCTCCTCGAGCGCGGAGGTTCTCTACAAAGCGACCGACTTTTATGCGCCCGACGGCGAGCGCAGCATCCTGTGGAACGATCCGAGCATCGGTATCGTCTGGCCCGATGCGGGCACGCCCGCGCTCTCCGCAAAGGATGCAGTCGGGAAGCCGCTGCTCGAAGCGGAGGTGTTCGCCTGATCGCCGGCCCTGATTCGATGAGGAACGTTCATGAGTAGTCGTCTCCTGGTGACCGGCGGCGCCGGCTTCATCGGCGCAAATTTTGTGCTGGCGCGCATTGCTGCTGGCGACGAGGTCATTAACCTAGACAAGCTGACCTACGCCGGCAATCCGCAGAGCCTGGCCAGCATCGCCGATCATGCGGGCTACACCTTCGCGCACGGCAGCATCGAGGATCGGGACCTCGTGGGCGAGCTGCTGCGCCGGCACCAGCCGGACGCGATCGTCCACTTCGCGGCCGAGAGCCATGTCGATCGCTCGATCCATGGCCCGGAAGCCTTCGTGCTCACCAACGTGGTAGGCACCTTTCGGCTGCTCGACGCCGCACTCGCGCACTGGCGTGCTCTCTCCGGACCGGCAAAGGAGCGCTTCCGCTTCCTCCATGTCTCGACGGACGAGGTCTACGGCTCGCTTGCGCCTGACGACCCACCGTTTTCGGAGACGACGCCGTACAGTCCGAACAGTCCGTACTCCGCGTCGAAGGCCGGGAGCGACCACCTGGTGCGCGCTTATCACCACACCTATGGACTGCCCACGCTCACGACCAACTGCTCCAACAACTACGGGCCGCTGCAGTTTCCGGAGAAGCTGATACCGCTGATGATTCTCAACGCGCTTCATGGAAAGCCGCTGCCGGTGTACGGTGACGGACTGAATGTGCGCGACTGGCTCTACGTGGTGGACCACTGCACGGCGATCGCGACCGTGCTCGACCGTGGGCGCGTGGGCGAGACCTACAACGTTGGCGGCTTGAACGAGATGGCCAATATCGATGTCGTGCATGCCATCTGTGACATTCTCGACGAGCTCGCGCCCGCGCCGCGCCCGCGCCGGGAACTGATCACCTACGTCCAGGACCGCCCCGGCCATGACCGCCGCTACGCAATCGACTGCGCGCGCATCACGAGCGAACTGGGCTGGCGGCCGGAGCAGAGCTTTGCTACCGGCATGCGTCGCACCATCGAGTGGTATCTCGCACACATGCCGTGGGTCGAGGCCATCACCACTGGAGCCTACCGGGAGTGGATCGACCGCAACTACACCACCCGCGCGGACGGAACCGCGACGCCCGATGCCGGCGAGACTGCTGCAGCCGGGGCCAGCGAAGGGCGGTCGCGATGAAGGGCATCATCCTCGCCGGGGGCTCCGGCACGCGGCTGTATCCGGTCACGCTCGCTGTTTCGAAGCAGCTGGTGCCGGTCTATGACAAGCCGATGATTTACTTCCCGCTCAGCACGCTGATGCTGGCCGGGATCCGCGACATCCTGATTATCTCGACGCCCCATGATCTGCCGCGCTTCCGCGATCTGCTGGGCGACGGCAGCTCGTGGGGGCTCACCATCGCCTACGCTGAGCAGCCGCGGCCGGAAGGCCTTGCACAGGCCTTTCTGATCGGCGAAAGCTTCGCCGCTGG
>NZ_JBMGJV010000035.1:0-49561 GCF_051025295.1 Candidatus Dedyshia acidiphila
GCTGGCGCGAGCTGTCGATCAACTTCGTCCGCTACGAGAACGACACCTACGACAACATCGGTTGCGCCGAGCCATGGGCGCAGAAGACCATCGCCGAGCATGCGCGCGATCGCCGCGATGTCCTCTATACCTACGAACAACTCGAGCGCGGCGAGACTGGCGACCCGCTGTGGAACGCAGCACAGTTACAGATGGTGCGCTACGGCTGGATGCACAACATGCTGCGGATGTACTGGGCGAAGAAGCTGCTTGAGTGGGCGCCGAACAATGCCAAGGCTTACGAGTGGGCCGTCATTATGAACGACAGCTATGAGCTCGACGGGCGCGACCCCAACTCCTACTCCGGCATCGCGTGGGCGATCGCGGGCAAGTTCGATCGCGCTTGGGGCGAGCGCGAGATCTTCGGCAAGCTCCGCTACATGTCCGGCGCCTCCACGGGTCGCAAGTTCGACTCGGCCCGATACATGGCGCTGATCGGCGATCCGCCGAAGGCGACGGACGAGCTGTACGCGGCCGCCACACGCGTGCCCTCCTGACGCGCGTCCCTTCCTGAGAGCAGCCCTCATGCCCCTGCAACCCATCGTGAGCTTTCATCAGGACGATCACGGCGACTGGGTTGCAGACCTGGCCTGCGGCCACACGCAGCACGTGCGGCATCGCCCGCCGTGGCAGCTGCGCCCCTGGGTGACGACCGAGCAGGGCCGGCGCGAACATCTCGGCGCCGAGTTGAATTGTGTTCTGTGCGAGCGAGAACCGGCGTCCAACCGGCCTGCTTAGCGCACCGGACGCATGCGGAACGAGAAGCCATCCACGGCGTAGAGCACCTGCCCCGCTGCAATCGGCTTTGCTGGGACCCGGCCTGACTGCACGGCATTGAACGCTTTGACCAGCCGCGGAAGCACAGTCGGCGGCGCTACGGGTTCATTGTGCGCGCCCAGCACCATTCGCACCTGCGGCTCGAGGGCGGCAAGCCGGCGAATGGAATGTGCGTACTCGTTCAGGTTCGTCTCCGGACGATAGAGCCAGATCGGCCCGGGGTAGTAGGTGTCTCCGGTGAAGAGCAGCCCACCGCTTCGGTCAAACAGGCTGATCGCGTCGGGCGTGTGCCCCGGCGTTGCGAGCACGGTCAGTGTCCGTCCGCCGAGGTCGATCGCGTCGCCATCCTGGATGGTGCGCGTGATGGTCCAAGGCCGAGTCCGGTACTGCCTCGGATCGAAGCCGGCCGGCAGGTCGCCACAGAGCTCGCCAGGTGCGATCTCCTCCTGCGCATCCTCGCGACTGCCGCGTGCGTTGCTGCGCGTAAACGTGGTCCCCATGCCGAGAATGCTGGTGAACTGCCAGTTATCGCCGACGTGGTCGTTGTGGGTATGCGAGTTCAGAACCGTCACGGGAAGGCTGGTGAGCCCAGTGACTACCTTCCGCAGGTCACCGATCCCCATCCCGGTGTCGAACAGCAACGCCCGGCTCTGGCCCAGGATCAGGTAGCTGATCGTCTCCTCGGACTGGTGGGGCTCGTAGATGGCGAATGTCCTCGGCGCGACGCGATAGACCTCGAACCAGGCGTCGCCGCTCCCGACCCGCTGCAGGGTGCGATACGCGGGCCGCGGCAGGCCCCGGCACCAGTCCGGCGTACTGGACTGCGCCGGCAAGGACGCGGGCACGGCGAGCAAAGCCGCAAGGAGCAGGATGCGCAGCATGGTGAGCTGCGCAAGTGTAACGCGGAGCGGTCATGCGGCCGGCGGGCTCTCGACGCATGCCTCGCTATCATGAAGGCATGGGGA
This sequence comes from Candidatus Dedyshia acidiphila, assembly GCF_051025295.1. NCBI lineage: Bacteria > Pseudomonadati > Acidobacteriota > Terriglobia > Terriglobales > Acidobacteriaceae > Candidatus Dedyshia > Candidatus Dedyshia acidiphila. Next base: position 1,782 of record NZ_JBMGJV010000035.1, read on the forward strand.
CACTCGCGTGGCAGTAGCTCGCTATCTGGTAACTGGGGCGGCAGGCTTCATCGGCTCATCCATCGTTGAAGCGCTGGTCGCGCGTGGGGATGACGTCCGCGCCGTCGACAATTTCCTCACCGGGCGGCGCGAGAATCTTGCGCCACTGTTGCCCCACATCGACTTCCGGGAGGCCGATCTACGCGATCTCGGCGCGATGCGCGCGGCCTGCGAGGGCGTCGAGATCATCTTCCACGAGGGCGCGCTCCCTTCGGTGCCGCGCTCGGTCAAGGACCCCGCACCCAGCCACGACTGCAATGTGAACGGCACCTTCACGCTGCTCGAAGCAGCACGGGCTGCCGGCGTGCGCCGCATCATCTATGCCGCGTCATCGTCCGCATACGGCAACCAGCCCGGCATGCCCCGGCGGGAGAGCATGACGCCCTCACCGATCGCGCCGTACGCCGTGCAGAAGCTCACCGGCGAGCTTTACATGAAGAGCTACTGGCAGGTGTACGGCATGGAGACGGCGTGCCTGCGGTACTTCAACATCTTCGGCCCGCGGCAGGACCCCAACTCACCCTACAGCGGCGTGATGGCGAAGTTCATCCTGCAGATGATGCGTGGCGAACAGCCGACCATCTTCGGCACTGGCGAGCAGGGCCGCGACTTCACCTTCATCGCGAACGCCGTCTCCGCCAACCTGCTGGCCGCGGCCGCACCAGCAGAGAAGATCGGCGGCCGCACCTTCAATATCGCGTGCGGCGGCCGGCACACATTGAACGAGACGTACGGCATCCTGGCGCGGCTGCTCGACTTCCCGCACCCAGCGAACTACGGGCCACCGCGGCTGGGCGACATCACCGATTCCGAGGCGGACATCTCCGCTGCTCGTGAGGCCTTCGGGTACGAGCCGAAGGTGAGTTTCGAAACGGGACTCGAGCGGACAGTGGCCTGGTATCGCCAGACCTTTGGCCAGCAAGTGGGAGCAGCCGTACCCGCTTCGTAACGTAACGGTCTATGCGACAGAGACGATCGGCCACGTTTTCCACCAGATAATCGGCGTATACCTGCCTGTCGTAACCATGGCGGGTGCGGAAGGATACGCCCGGGATCATGTTGCGAAGGGCCATGCTGCATCGGCTGCTGCTGGGCCTCTTCGGTCCTGCCCTGCTGTGTCCGGCCCTGCTGCCGGGCCAGGGCCGGCCAGGCCCCCCGATCGCGCAGCCGCTCGCCAACCCGGCACAGCTCAATGTTCCCTGGCAGCCGCTGGCGCCCGTCTCGCTCAGCAATCCCGCGACCGGCTACACCAGCGGACGTGTGCTCAGCGTCGCGGTCGATCCGGCAGACACTAGCGGCAACACGGTCTACCTCGGGACTACCGGCGGTGTCTGGAAGTCCAGCAACGCTCAGGCGCTGACCAGCAGTGTCACCTTTCAGCCACTGACCGATAGCCTCCCCGCAGTGAGCCGACAGCAACTCACCGTCACCAGCATTGGCGCCGTCACGGTGCAGCCGGGCGGCACGGGCGTGGTGCTGGCCGGCACAGGCGACCCCACCAACATCTCTGACGCAATCTACGGAACCGGGCTGCTGCGCTCGACGGACAGTGGCGTCACCTGGTCGGTCATCACGGATGCGCGCTCCGCCTTCACCGGACTCTCGCAGGCCAGCTTCTTCGGCGAGGCCTTCTCTGCGTTCGCGTGGGGAACGGCATCGCGTGACTTCGTCGTTGCCGGACTGAGCCCGGCGGTGGGCGCGGCGGCCGTCAACGCCGGCTACGTCAACAACAGCACAGCGGGCCTCTACTACTCGCAGGACGCCGGCCAGAGTTGGCAGATGGCGACGATTACGGATGGGCCGGGGCAGGTGCTGCAGCAGGCCGGGCAACAGGGCGGCGGCGTGCCCGTGCTGGCCGTGGTGTGGAACCCGGTGAGGCAGATCTTCGTCGCCGCACTGCGCTTTCACGGCTTCTACTCGTCGCCCAATGGCGTGACCTGGACGCGCCTAGCCCAGCAGCCGGGCACGGCGCTCAGTCATCTGTCGTGCCCGTTTGTGCAGGGTGGCGGCGGTTCGGCGAATTGCCCGATCTACAACGCGGGACTGGCCGTGCAGTCGGCTACGGGCGACATGTTCGCTGTCGCGGTGAACCAGGCCGAGCAGGACAGCGGCATCTGGCAGGATGTCTGCGCGGCGAATCGCGGAAGCTGCCTGAGTCCGCTGCCGACCTTCAGCCAGCCGCTGCCGGTGACCACGCTCGAGAGCACCAGCGGCACCCCCTACGGCACCATCGCCGGAGCGAGCCGCGCATTGTGGCTGGCCGCCGTTCCCTCCGGCTCGGACACGCTGCTTCTTGCCGGGGCCACGGACATCTTCCGCTGCAGCCTGGCCGGGGGCTGCACATGGCGCAACACGACCAATGCCTCCGGATGCGCCGCGGCCCGCGTGGGTCCTGCGCAGCACAGCGTCGCCTGGGATCCCGGGACCAGCACGCTGTTCTTCGGCAACGATCGCGGCCTGTGGCGGAGTACCAACCAGGTCAGCCAGGCGGGTGCGTCCTGCTCGTTCACTGACGTCGCGGCCTTCGACAACCTGAACCTCGGGCTGGGACCGCTCGCAGAGATCACATCGCTGGCGCAGGATCCCTCGGACGCGACGGAGTTGATGGCCGGTCTCGGCCGGCAGGGAACCGCCGGCGGAGGCAGCGGCACATGGCAGGCAGTCTTCTCAAGCGATGGTGGCTCCGTCGGGGAAGGCTGGGGAGCGACGGCCGGCTCCTGGTTTGCGACCTCGGGCCCCGGCGTGTCGATCAGCCAGTGCACGTCGGGCTCCTCCTGCGGCCCGGGGCTGTTCGGAACCACCCCGGTCATCGGCAACGCCCAGGTGGGTGGCGACGGAGCGGCGCTCTCTCGTCCGGCGATCTGGTCACTGGACCCGCAGGATCCCACACGCATCCTGGTCGGGACCTGCCGGGTGTGGCGGGGGCTGGCCAGCGGTCGCGCCTGGAGCGCGGCGAACGCGCTCAGCACACCGCTCGATGGCGTGATCGAGACGACCTGCACCTCCAGCGACACACCCATCCAGGTGCTCGCGGCCAGCGGCACCATCCCGGGGCAGGGCACCCCCAACGCAGAGCGGCTCTACGCCGGGATGGCCGGTCTCCCCGCGGGGTACACGCACCGGCCCGGCCATCTGCTGAGTGCTGTCGTGACGCCGTCCTCCGCCGGCGGGTCCACCCCGTGGAGCGATCTGAGCGGCAGCCCGGTGGTGAACGACCCGAACGACCGCCAGATCTTCAACCCGGGCCACATGACGGTCTCCAGCGTGGTGCTCGACCCGACCGATCTCTCCGGCAAGACGGTTTACGTAGGCATTGCAGGCTTCGGAGGCAGCGGCTTCGCCGAGATCGCGAATGCGCCGCTGGTCTACGGCAGCACCGATGGCGGCCAGCACTGGACCAACCTCACCAGCAACCTGCCCAACGTTCCGGTGAACGCGCTGGCCATCGATCCATCCGACCCCGTCATCATGTATGCCGCCACAGATGGCGGCGTGTATGTCACTGCCTCGGTGACGCAATGCCCGACGCAGGCCTGCTGGTCGCCGTACGGAGTGAACCTGCCCCCTGTCAGGATCACGACGCTATCCACCGTGACCAGCAATGGCCTGGCGCTGCTGCGTGCGGGCACCCAGGGGCGCGGCATCTGGGAGACGCAGCTGGCCAGCACCGCGGTCCAGGCGGTCGCTGCCACCGCGAGCCTGACTCCCGGCTCGCTTACCTTTGGCAGCCAGGCGCTGGGCACGGTCAGCGGCAGCCAGACGCTCACGATTCAGAACACCGGGACGGTGGACCTGACGCTTGGCACCGTGTCGGTCACGAATATAGACTTCGTGCCCTCCTCGCAGTGCCCCGCGACCCTGGCGGCCGGAGCGTCCTGCACGATCGGCGTGGTCTTCGCCCCCACCGCGACCGGCACGCGCAGCGCGAACCTGAGCGTGCCGGCCAACACCGCGAGCGGCTCGTTAACGGCGTCGCTCACCGGCACCGGCGCCAATGGCGCGAGCATCGTGCTCACGCCGCCGCGCATGGACTTCGGCTCGCTCGTCATCGGGCAGACGAGCGCCGTGCAGTATCTGACGATTGCGAACCTTGGCACCTCCCCGGCCACCTTGCAGTCGGAGGTCATCAGCGGCCCGTTCGCGATCACTGCAAACACATGCGGCGCGACGCTGGCCGTGAACACGAGCTGCACCATCGGTATTCGCTTCACGCCCACGGCGGCGGGTGCCGCGTCCGGCACGCTGGTCGCGAGCGACACTGCCGGCACGCAAACCGCGTTCCTCAGCGGCACCGGCCAGGCAGCCGCGACCGACATCCTGACCCCGCTCAGCCTCACGTTTGCTGCGCAGACAGAGGGCACGGTCAGCCCGGCGCAGCAGGTCACGCTGACCAACAACGGCGACCAGGCGCTCAGCGGCGTCGTTGCCGCGACCACGGCAGGATTTCTCGTCACGAACCGATGCGGCGGCTCGGTGCCCGCGCACAGCACCTGCAGCCTGCTGGTGACCTTCGCGCCCCAGAGCGCGGGCGCTCAGTCCGGCACGCTGACCGTGCAGGACGCGTTGCAAACGCAGACGGTGACGCTCAACGGCACTGGGACTGTTCCGGTCGGTAGCGGCGGTCCGTCGCTCACCGCCTCGCCGCTCAACGTCAACTTCGGTGCGGAAGGCATCGCGACCAGCTCCGCCGCACAGCAGGTCAGCATCATCAACAACGGCAGCGTCACGCTGACAGGCGTGACCGTCGTCGCCAGCACCGGCTATCAGGTCGCCACGAACGGCTGCGGGGGCACGCTCGGCCCGGGCGCGAGCTGCCTGGTCGGCGTCGCCTTTGCGCCGCAGTCAGTCGGCCCGTTGGGCGGAACGCTCAACGTGAGCGCGCATGAGCTCTCGAACCCGCTGCTGGTAACGCTCACCGGCTCCGGGCTGGACTTCGAACTGACCGTGCAGGGAGCATCTACTTCCATCGTGACCGGCGGCACCACGGCGACCTACCAACTGGCCCTGACGCCGCTGGGCGGGTCCGCCGGAGTGGTGCAACTGGCCTGCACCGGCGCGCCCGAGGGCAGCACGTGCAGCTTCAATCCCGGCTCGGTTACGTTGAGCGGCACCGGCGCCAGTGCGACGGTCCAGGTATCTGTCACCACCAAGGCGACAACCGCCGCCAGCACGCAGCCCCATTCACTTCCCGGACGGCCAGTCGCCGGCGTTCTGGCCCTCGCTGCCCTGTTCCTCTGGCGGGGGCGTCGCCTCCGTCTTGCCGCGGCCGCGTGGGCTCGGTACGGTGCGCTGCTGATCGTCGGGGGCGTGTGCCTCGGGCTCTCCGGCTGTGGGCTGTCCATCAACGGCGGCAGAGCAGCAGCGACGCCCGGCGGCGGAGCGACGCAGGGCGTCTACACGCTGACCGTCGGTGGCACGGCCCCAGGCGTCACGCACAGCGTGACCCTCAGTCTGACCGTCGAGTAGCGCTTCGCCACTGCGCTAGATGGCCTCGCCGAAGACATGGAAGGGAGCAGCGGTCCTGACCCGCTCCGCGATCCGCTCCAGGTGGCGCAGGTAGAGCGTGTTGTCGCCTCTGCCCTGGTCAGGGGTCAGGGCACGCTGCCGCGGCTCGTAGCGGAAGGGCGCAAACCCGTGCTGCTGCATCTGCGTCTGCACGGTTGCCAATCCGGCCCCGTACCGGTCACTGTCATCGCTGTTTTCAGTGATGACGGCCACCAGCTCCGGCGAGGCGAGTGTCGCGGCGGCTCCCGCCAGCACCTCGGCTTCGTAGCCCTCGACATCGATCTTTAGAATGGCCGGCCGCAGGCCATAGCTGTCGAGCGTCCGCATCTCGATGCCCGGTGTCATCGCATGTCCAGCCTGTTCCGGTTGCTCTTGTTCCGAAGCGACGCGGTGCATGGCGGACGCCCCTTCCGTCTCGATCCGCACGGTGCCGGGCTCGCGGCCCACGGCATAGGGCTCGATGTGAACCAGGCCGCCGATCCGGTTCAGCTCCACGTTGGCCCGCAGGTGCTCGAGTGCATGGGGGCTGGGTTCGAAGGCATAGGTGGTGGCTCCGGCAGCCGCTGCTCCGAGCACGGTGTACGCCCCGACATTTGCTCCCACGTCCACAAAGAAATCGCCGGGGCGGAGGTAGTGGAGCAGGAGGCTCATCTCGGGGAAGTCATTCAACCCGCAGTAAACGTTCTGTGTCGCCCCGTACATGCCGCGGCCGATCAGCAGGCGCGCGCGATCCGTGAAAGGGACCGCGACAGCCGTGCCGGGCAGCAGCCGTGTGGCGATCTGCCAGCGGGCGAATCGCACGATTCCGGTCAGCGGTGACCGGGCGTTCAGGGGATGGCGCCACACATGCCGCAGCGCATTCAACATAGGAGCCACGTTACCATCCGCCCCGGGGTGAGCCTCTCCCGATGCGCCGCCGCCGCCCAGGCGGCCAGAGAGACGGGACCCAGAGAGACGGCGGGCCAGATACACTGACAGTCGCGAGCGCTGCCGTTGCCAATGCCAGCAGGAGGACCAACGCGATGATCCGAGGCATGGAGCGCACCGCCATGGCGCCAGCCTCATCGCTCGCGAGCAAGGTCACGCTGCGCTGGGTCGTGCGGAGCTGTCTCACGGCCAGCCTGGTCATGGCGCTGTTCGAGTTTGGCCTTCACATTGCACTCGCGTTGACCCTTCACATCATTCTGTTTGTCGTTGCCGGGCTGCTCGTGCTCTGTGGCCGACGCCGAGCCGAGCGTCTCCAGCACCTGTTCGGCAGCGGTGTTCCCATCTTCGCTGCGGTTCTGTTCGGGGAGGCCATCTCCTACATCGCGCACGACAGCTACTCGATCTATTACGGTCTGGTGTTCATTGCCGTCCTCTGCTCGGCGCGGCTGATCGTGCAGGAGATCGGCGCCCCCGGCGTGTTGCGCGCCTACTCCCAGGCGGCCCTGATCACCCTCGGCATCACGCTCACTTTCGATATCCGCAAGGTCCTCGCGGGCACAGCGGTCCGCTTCAGTGGCAGCACGGGCGTGCATCCTGACCTGGTCGGGTTCCTCTTCGCCGGCTTCCTTCCCGTCATCATTTGGCGGGCGATCGAGTTTCAGGACAAAACGCGCAAGCGGGTCGCGATCTTCATCGCGATCATGACGTTTGTGATCATTTTCATGACCGGTTCGCGCGGCTCACTGGCAGCCGTGACGACCACGGCCGTGCTGCTGCTGACGCGCGCCGTCGTGCTCGAGAGGCTTCTTGCCCGCGTGCGGGTCAGCCACGCTGTCGTCATCGGCTTCCTGATCGCCCTGCCGCTGCTCGGCTTCTGGCTGGTGCAGCATGGCCGCGGAGCCAATTTCATCGCGTACATCGTCGACTCTCTGGAACTTAACTCCTCGGGGCGAGGCGTCAAGTCGGGTCTGTCCGGGCGGACCGGCATCTGGCAGATCGCCATCCTGATCATGCGGACCTACAATCGCTGGCTGTCGGGCTTCGGCTACCGTGCCGGCGACCGCCTGGTCGGGACCATCGATAACGGCTACGTGCAGTTGCTGTTTGAGAGCGGTGTGATCGCCGGGTCGATCATTCTCGGCTCCATGGTGCGCGTGCTGTTCGTCACGTGGCGTGCGGCCGGCAACGCTCGCAACGCAGCATGGAAGCGCTACTACACCGTGCTGTGGTGCATGATGATCATCTACTTCCTCAACAACGTCTCCACCCGGTACCTGTTCAGCTTCGGCAGCAGCTTTTCGCTGGTCGTGCTCTGCCTGATGGTGAGCACGCGCAGCGAGCTGCTGGGGGTCGCCAAGGCTCGCGCTACCGGGTTCATGCCCCACCAGCGCGGCCGGCCCGTGCCGCCGGATGGCCGCGACCCTGCCCCGCATCTCGCCTGGAATCCGCCAGCGTCGTTCTAAGCCGCGGCTCCCCCCAGTCTGGCTCCCCAATCTTGGCCTCCCGGGGAACTCCCTTGCTCCTGCGGCCGCCCCGCGCAGGGGGACCCGCATGTATCGGGTTCGCCTGTACCGCGGAAGCTGGCAGAGGCTCTACACTTGAGGTAGTTTCAAGTGGCAACACAGACCGCTCCAGCGTGGGCGGACAGCGTGGTCGTGACGCACGGCACTGCTACGGCACTGCGCGAAGTGCAATCGTTCGAACAAGGAGCAAATGCGGCGCCGTGGTTCGTCATGCGACCCACGCGAGCAGAGCGTATGAATCAGCGTGTGGGACTTCTCCTGGCGGGCTTGCTGGTATTGGCGGCGGGTGGCCAGGCGGCTCTGGGTCAGGCCGGTTGCGATCCGAATACCTCTTTCTGCGGCGGCACAACGGGCAGTTCGACCTCCGGCCAATCGCTTCTCAATCAACTGCCGACCGCTGGCAGCAGCAGTGAGAACGGTGCGCCCTTTGGCAACAGTGGCAGTTACGGCGGCGGACGCTCCCTGGGCGGGCTGACGACGTCGCTCGACCTGCAGCAGGTGCCCACCTACACCGACACCACCAATGGCGGCCGCGAGCTCAGCAACGGCACCGCGCGTCAGTACCCGCTTTACTACCAGCGCTTCTTCGCTCCCGATCAGCCGACCGAATTTCAGCACCTGGTGTACGCATCGGTTGGCCAGATGCTGCCCATCTTTGGCGCCAAACTGTTTCTGCAGAGCCCCAGCACCTTCTCTCCCGTCGATCAGGTGCCTGTCACGGACAGCTATGTCATTGGCCCCGGCGATCAGTTGCTGATCCGCCTCTGGGGACAGATCAACTTCAATGCGGATCTGACCGTCGATCGCAATGGCGAGATCTACATTCCGCAGGTGGGCGCGATCCAGGTGGGCGGCCTCTCCTACGGCCAGCTCCGGGACCACATCCGCACCAGCGTCGGCCGCATTTACAAGAACTTCGACGTGTCCGTAAACATGGGGCAGCTGCACCCCATCCACATCTTCGTCACCGGCCAGGCGCGCTACCCGGGCAGCTACACCGTCAGCTCGCTGAGCACGCTGGTCAGCGCTCTGTTCGTCACCGGTGGCCCGGCGCCCGAGGGTTCGCTGCGCCACATCCTGCTGCGCCGCAACGGCGCAACCGTTGCCGACTTCGATCTGTACGACCTCCTGGTGAACGGCGACAAGTCGCATGACGTGCCGCTGCTGCCCGGTGATGTGCTCTACATCCCACCGGTGGGCCCGCAGGTGGCGGTCTACGGCAGCGTGAAATCCCCCGGGATCTACGAGTTGAAGGACGGCGCGCCGAAGACCGGCGACCTGGTGGACAGCCTGGCCGCGCCCCGGCCAGCCAGCCTGACCCCCGACGCGGCAGGTAGGGGCACCGTCGGAGCGATCCTGACCGACGCGGGCGGCCTCACCAGCCTGGCCTCGCTGGCGCGGGCCTCGCTCGAGAGCATCGACGAGCAGCAGCGCCGCCGCGCCATGGACATCCCGCTGAACGCGGCCGGCAAGGCGACCTCGCTGCACGATGGCGACATTCTCCGCGTGCTGCCGGTCTCCCCCAGCTTTGAGCAGACCGTGACCGTGCGCGGCAACGTAGCCGACCCCGGCCGCTTCCAGTGGCACGCCGGCATGAAGCTGAGCGAGCTGTTGCCGGACAGCCAGTCACTGGTGACCCGCGACTACTGGCAGCGGCGCAACCAGCTCGGCCTGCCCTCGCCCGTCTTCCAGCCCGACTACGCCCAGCGCTTCACCGCGTACCGCCGCGCCGCTGCCGCCAACCAGCGTGAATACCAGAGCTACCTGCGGCGCGAGCAGGAGCGCCGGCTCTACGAGCAGCAGACGCAGAACACGGCAGCCCAGCCCGCAGGGGCGACGCCGCTGCAGCCGCCTTCGCAGGACCTGGACCTGGAATCGCAGGAGAGCACTGACCTGGGCTACAACAATTCGACCGGGCCGGCCAATCTGCCGGACGATCATCAGCCCGGCACCATCCCGGCCCAGACGCAGAGCGCGAACAACAATGTGCCGCACGACAATACGGTGAGCGGCGGCTCGCTCGCCGATCAGCAGCGCATCACCCGCACGGAGAACACGGCGGCCGCGCGCAACCTGATCGACGTGTCGCTGCCCGCGCCCGAGATCGACTGGTCATATGCAGTGATCGAGCGCATGGACCCGGTCACGCTCAAGACCCGGCTGCTCCCCTTCGACCTCGGCAAGCTGGTCCAGCAGCACGATGCGTCCCAGGACCTCGCGCTCGAGCCGCACGACGTCATCACCATCTTTTCTCAGGCCGACATTCGCGTTCCACAGCAGCAGCAGACCAAGCTCATCCGCATCGAGGGTGAGGTCGCCCATGCCGGCGTGTACAGCGCCGAGCCCGGCGAAACATTGCGCCAGGTGGTGGATCGCGCCGGAGGCCTGACCCCCAATGCGTACCTGTTCGGCGCGCAGTTGACGCGCGAGTCGGCCCGCATCGTCCAGCAGCAACAGCTGGATCAGTACGTCACGCAACTGGAGCTCGGCATCGACCGCGCGGCCGCCGCGGCCGCGGCCAGCGCCATCTCCCCGCAGGACCAGGCTGCCGCGACGGCCTCGCTCGGCTCCACCCAGGTGCTGGTCACGCGGCTGCGCGAACTGCGCGCCAGTGGCCGCGTCGTTCTCGCCCTGACAGCGGACGCACAAAACACGGGCGCTCTTCCCGAGCTGCCGCTCGAAGATGGAGACCGGTTCTTTGTCCCGGCGCGGCCCTCGAGCGTCAACGTGGTCGGCGCGGTCTACGAGCAGAGCTCGTTCCTGTTCGACTCACACCGGCGCGTCTACGGCTACCTGAAGCAGGCGGGCGGCGCCAACCGGGCCGCCGATCCGACCCACGCTTTCGTCATCCGCGCCGACGGCTCGGTTCTCAGCCGCGAGGCCGCGAAGACCTTCTGGGGCAATGAATTCGACCAGGCGCACGTGCACCCCGGAGACACCATCGTGGTGCCGGAAAAGATCTACCGCGGCAACAGCCTGCGCAGCGTGCTCGAGTTCTCGCAGCTCTTCTCCACCCTCGCCCTGGGCGCGGCTTCTCTCGCGGTGATCACGAATTGAGCGAGCCCTACATCGAGCAGCCGGTCCAGCGACCTGCCCCGGCGCGACAGCTGGACGTGTTGGATGTCCTGATGGTCTTTGCCCGGCGCAAGTGGATCATCCTGAGCTGGACCCTGGCCGGCGTGCTGGTGGCCTTCGTTCTGCTGCTGCGCGCGCCCACGCTCTACCAGGCGACCACCATCATCATGGCGCCCGAGCAGGAGCAGTCGAGCGCTGCCCTCGTCGGACAGGTTGGTGCGCTCTCCGCGTTCGCCGGCAACTTCGGATTCCGTTCGCCGGCTGACCTCTTCCTCTCGATCCTGGCGACCAACACCGTGCTGCTCGACATGGTGGACCGCTATCACCTGATGCAGGCCTACGGCATCCCCGATCGCGAGGCCGCGAGCGGCATCCTGCGGGCACGCAGCAAGCTCTCCGCTACCAAGGAAGGCCTGATCATCATCCAGGTGGAGGACAAGGACCCGAAGCGCGCCGCCACCCTGGCGACCGCCTACAGCGACGAGCTGTTTCAGCAGAACAATCGCCTGGCCATCGGCGCTGCCGCGCGACGCCGGCTCTTCTTCCAGCAGCAGCTTGCGGAAGAGAAGAATCACCTCGCCGATGCCGAGGTCGCTCTCAAAAGCACGCAGCAGACCACCGGCGTATTGCAACTGGGCGGCCAGGCAGAGAACCTGATCCGCCAGGAAGCGGACATCGAAGCCAACATCACCGGGCATGAAGTGCAGCTCGCCGCGATGCAGTCGGGGTCTACAGCGCAGAACCCGGAGGTGATCCGGCTGCGCACGGAGCTGCAGGGGCTGCGTGAGCAACTGTCGCAGTTGCGTAGAGGAAACTCGACCGAGATGTTGAGCCAGAAGCAGTTCCCGGAGATCGGTCTCGAGTACGTGCGCAGGCAGCGCGACGTTGCCTATCACCAGACGCTGTACGACGTGCTGGCGCGGCAGCTCGAAGCGGCGCGCATCGATGAGGCCAAGGCGTCGCCCTCCGTCCAGGTGCTCGATCCGCCGCTCATTCCCCGGATCCGCTCCTGGCCGAAGCCCAGCCTGTTCCTCGGCATCGGCCTCGTTCTCGGCTTCGTCCTGGGCTGCATCCGCGTCGTCGTCGTCTGGGTCTACGACTACGCGGACGCCGATCCCCGGCTCAGCCCGCGCTTCCACGCACTGAAGCAGGCATTGCGCCCGCGCACGTAGATCGTGAGCCGCTCACCGGTGAGAGAGGTTCGGACCGGGTGAAAATTGTCGCTGTCGTTGTTCTCTATCAGCAGACTGCAGCACAGTCCGCGACCGTGCAGACGCTGCACGAGGCGCTCTCGGCAGCCCGGGATGTCGACTGCAGTGTCCTCGTCTATGACAACACGCCCGTGGCGCCCGGGACGGACATCCATACCAACGCTGCAGGTCTGCCCGATGGCTTTCGCTATCAGCGCGCTGCGCAGAATCGCGGGCTGCTGGGTGGGTATGCGGCGGCGCTTCGCCTGGCGCAGGACGAGCGCTGCGAATGGCTGCTCACGCTCGATCAGGATACGGCGCTGCCTCGGCATCTCTTCCAGGCTCTGCAGCGTCCCCTCGCTGCCGCGGCGGCGCATCCGCGTATCGCGGCCATTGTGCCGCACCTCGAAGAAGGCAACAGGGCACTCTCGCCGGCGTATGCCGGGATTGGCCGCGCACGTCCGTTGCCGCGCGGCTTCAGCGGCATCCCGCCCCGCGAGGCACGTGCCTTCAACTCAGCGGCACTGCTGCGCGTCGCCGCACTTGAACAGATCGGCGGGTTCCACCCCTGCTTCTGGCTCGACTACCTCGACAACTGGCTGCACCACGAACTCTATCGCCAGGGCTGGCAGATGTATGTCGCGGGCGACCTGCACATCCAGCATCAGCTTTCGATCCTGAACTATCGCGAGCGGCTCTCGGCCGCGCATTACGGCAACTTCCTCTCCGCCGAGGGCGCATTCCACGACCTCTCTGCGCCGCCCTGGACGCGCGCTGCCTACGCCGCCCAGCTCTCGATACGGCTGCTGAATCAATATCGTCGCCGTGAGTTGCCGGAGATTCGTCGCCTCACGCGCGAGGCCATCGCCATGCGCCTGCGATCGCGCCGCGCCGCCCGTCTGGAGCAGTGGCGCACGCAGGCTGGCTGCACAGAACAGCGCGAGCAGCCGTGACCGCCGGCCCGCGCATTCTCGTTGTCGTCGTGCTCTATCGTGCATCGTCGTCGAGCGCATCCGACCTGCATCAGTTGCAAACCATCGCGGGCCTCGAGCGCGCCTTTGCCGGACACCCGGAGCTCGCGGACACTTACGAGCTGCTGCTCTGGGACAACAGTCCGCAGGCCCTGGTGAACCCGCGCGTGTCGTTTCGCATGCGCTATGAGCATGCGCCACAGAACCTTGGCGTAGCCGGCGCCTACAACGCAGCCGCCGAGATCGCGGCGCACACAGGCCTCCCATGGCTGCTGCTGCTTGACGACGATACCTCCGTCACGCCGGAGTTCCTGCTGGGCATGCGCGAGCATGCACGCACAGCCGAGGCCGATGCTGCGATCGCGGCGGTCGCGCCATGGCTGCTCGCCGGCAGCGACGTCCTTTCGCCGCAACTGTGGCGCTTCGCGCGGCATGTACCCCTGCCGCGCGCGACGGCGCCATATACGGAGCGCCGCGCGATCTTCGCTGCCAACAGCGGCACGTTGCTGCGTGTCGCGGCACTACGTGCCGTTGGCGGTTACAGTTCTCGTTTCTGGCTGGACTATTCAGATATCGAGCTGTTCGCGCGTCTGCACCGGCGCGGATATGCGGTGCGCATCGCGTCGAACCTCGAGCTGCAGCACGAGATTGCGATGCTCGACTACAACACGCGCATGACCGCCGGTCGCTACGCCACGTATCTGGCGGCGGAGAGCGACTTCATCGATCTCTACCGCGGCCCGCTCGAGCGTGCACTGCATCTGCTGCGGCTCGCGGTGCGCGTGCGCCGGCAGCGCCGATTGACGGACCCGATCTTCTCCCGCATGAGCCGGGAGGAGCTATCGCGGCGCATCCGGCGACGCCGCGGCGCTCGTCTTGCGGAGCGCGCTTAAATACCTGGCATGAACGCGGATAGCGGTCAGCCGCCGCCGACCGCGCGGTAGACCGCTGCGGTCTCCTCGGCCGTCTTGCGCCAGGAAAACCTGGCTGCCTGCGCCAGTCCTCGCGCCGCGAGCGTGGCACGCGCGCCCTCATCGACATACAAGTGCTCGAGCGCAGCAGTCAGCGCGGGCAGCGATGTGGGATCGACCAGCAGTGCGCCATCGCCGGCGATCTCGGGGATGGATGTCCGGTTCCCGGCAATCGTCGGAACGCCGCTGGCCATCGCCTCCAGCACGGGAACCCCGAAGCCTTCGTGCACCGAGGGATAGACGAACAGCAGCGCGCCGCGGATCAGCGCCGGCTTGTCCACCTCGTCGATGTAGCCGGTGAAGAGGACACGCTGCTCCAGCCGGAGTTCGGCGGCGGTCGCGAAGATCTCCTCGAAGTGCCAGCCCTTCTTGCCCGCAATCACCAGCCGCGCCTCGGGGTGCTGCTCTGCCAGAGGCGCGAACGCACGCAGCAGCAGAGACACATTCTTGCGCGGCTCCAGCGTGCCCAGGTAGAGGAGGTACTGGTTGGGCAGGCTGTACTTCGCGCGTACGGTCGCGATTGCCGCCTCGCCATTCACCTCACGACTGGCCGGCGCGAACTGCTCGCTCTTGCCGTGGTGCACCACTGTTGCGTTCGCCAGCGGCAGGTGGAACCAGCGGCGGCAGTCGTCCAGCGCCGAGGCCGAGACGAAGATCAGCCAATCCGCGCGCCGCACCGCCTGTCGAATGAAGAAGCGCATGTACGCGCCCTTGGCACGTGTGTGCATGGCGGGCAGCAGGAAGCCGGTCATGTCGTGCATGGTCACCACACGTCGGGCACGCATCGGCAGCAGGGGGAGCGAGTAGTGCAGTGAGTGCAGCACGTCCACGCGTCGCCGTCGGGCGATCCAGGGCAGCCCGATCTGCTCAAGCAGCAGGCGCAGCGGTAAGGCGCGGAAGACCCGGGCCGGAAGTACGATGCGCTCCACGCGGCGGGGCAGCGCCTCACGCAGGGCCAGGTCATCGGATTGCAGGATCGCCGTGATCGAGAGGTCGGGTGCTACGGTCTCGAACTGCCGGACCAGGTTTTCTGCGTAGCTGCCAACGCCCATGCGTCCGACCGGCACCTGGGTCAGATCAATCAGGACGCGCACGCGGTTCCGTTCTGCCATGCGTAGGGGAAGCCGGATGCTGCGGCGTAGCGGCGATTTGTCCGAAGTGGCGGCAATCCAGTATCTTGAGGCAAGGATAGCAGCGCGCTCGCGTCTGCCCTTTGCCGCGCGTTGAGCCCTCTTCCTACACCCGTTCCCAGCTCTGACATCCCCGCTGCCGATAGCTCCGTTCTCGACCTGACGGCGAGCATCGTCACGTACCGCAACCCGCTGCCAGCCATTCGCAGTGCGGTAGAGAGCGTGCTCGGGTCGCCGCTGCGCGTGGAACTGATGCTGGTCGATAACGCCGGGGATAAGGGCGTCGCCGCGCTGGCTGCGGAGTTGGGCGTCCGCTACCTGCGGGCGCCAGAGAACCTGGGCTTCGGTCGAGGTCACAACCTGGCGTACGAGCACCTCCGCACACGCGCGCCCTTCCACCTCCTGCTGAACCCCGATGTGCACTTCGGCCCGGAGGTGCTGCCTGCACTGCTGGCGCGACTGCGGGCCGAGCCCGACGTTGGCGTCGTTATGCCCAAAATCCTGTATGCGGACGGCAGCACCCAGTACCTGTGCAAGCGCCTGCCCACGCCCTGGGATCTGCTGATGCGGCGCTTCGCGCCACCCGGGGCGCGCCGCTTCCTGGAACGTGCCACGGAACGCTACGAATTGCGCGACCACGACTACGACCGGCCGATGGAGCCGCCCACGCTCTCCGGCTGCTGCCTGCTGCTGCGCAATGCGGTGATCGAGCGCGTCGGTTTATTCGATGTGCGCTTCTTCCTCTATATGGAGGATTTCGATCTCGTGCGTCGGATCTGGACAATCTCCCGTGCTCTGTACGACCCGGAGGTCGCGGTGGTGCACGAGTATCAGAAGGGCTCGTATCGCAGTGCGCGGCTCGCGCGGTATCACGTGCTCTCGGCCGTGCGGTATTTCTCGAAGTGGGGCTGGATGCACGATTCGGAGCGCCTTCGGCTGAACCGCCGGATTGATGCACAGCGGCAGAGACCTAGGTAAAGTCCGCAGGCTACCCTGCCGATAGAGCGGGTAGCGGCGCGGCCCGCAGTGGACGGATCTCGCCCGCAAGAAGCACATAGAATGGCACTTAACGGTATAGTAAGCAGTTGCCCAGTTGTGTATTTCCTGCAGCAGCAACCCGCCCTCCACCTATGCCGTCTACCCTATCGAGTGTCTTCGACGGCCTGGAGCGCCGGAAATCGGCAGCACGAAGATAACCCTGGGTGACGTTTGTTTGTTTTGCCCGACGGGTCGCGGCTGACGCGTGCGCAGGAAAAAGGGTTGCCTCCTCAGTACGGAAGTGCAACAGTAAATTGTTCTTTTCATAACCCGTTCACGTCGAGCGGCACGGAAACGGGTCAGATTCTATGTACCTTTAGTGACATGATCCCCGCACGAGCGCGAAGGTTAGACTGATATCAGCAGATACCGACGTAATGCACCCGAAGGCACTTGCCATGTCTGCCAAGAGCAGGGACTGGCTCACGAACCGAATTCGCCAGAGTGACAGAAAGGAAAGTCACCCGTGCCAGAAGCCAGTGGAGAAGTACACCAAGGACCCAGATGAGTTCATTTGACGCGTCGCAGAGTGTTTCCGTTCCGACAATCTGGAATGACTACTCGCGCAAGGGCACGACACATACTGCCCATCGCGAGGAGCGCCCGAGAGGAGGTCTGAACGCTGCTGTCGCTCACGAATATGACCGCTACGAATCAGTTGTCGAGGGCAGCGACTGGTCGCTCTCCGGCGCTCGTCGCGCTATGGACATGGTCATCTCGGTTCTGGCTCTGCTGTTCTTCGCCCCGTTGATTGCAGTACTCGCCGTAGCCGTGCATTTCAGCTCGCCCGGCCCGATCATCTTCCGTCAGCAGCGCGTCGGCCGCATGGGCGAGCTCTTCACCATCTACAAGTTCCGCACGATGGAAACAGCACCGCATCAGAAGGGCCTCTCTGTCACGCGGCATGGCGATCGCCGGATTACCAGCCTGGGCCGCTTCCTGCGCCGCTACAAGCTCGACGAACTGCCGCAGCTGGTCAATGTGCTGATGGGTGATATGAGCCTGGTGGGTCCGCGTCCCAAGCTGCCCGATCACCAGCACCGGCAGGCGCAGTACATGCCTTTTCGGCCCGGCATTACTGGCGCTGCCACCCTGGTCTTCCGTTGCGAAGAAGAGATGCTGCGACAGGTTCCGGAAGAGCAGCTCGAAGCCTTCTGCAAGTACAAGCTCACGCCGTACAAGACGAACCTCGACTACGCGTACGCTGAGCGCGCCACCTTCGGCAGCGACGTTGCGCTCATGCTTCGCACCGCCCAGGTCTGCCTGATGCGCGGCAAGGCTGTGCCGCCGCAGCCGTCGTCGATTCTCTAGGTCGTCGATCCGCGAGTCAGGGCTGATGTGCTTCGGGGCGCGCCATGGGCGCGCCCCGAACTGTTTCTGCCACAGCGGATCGCTCACGCCGTGGACGATATACTCGCCACAGGCAAGCCGCTCTCGCGACGGCCCCAACCATCCATGACCGAGCCTCTCAAGACCGCGCCTGCATCGGCCGAGCCCAGCCACACCCCCTCCGCATCTGCCACGAACCAGAGCGTGAGCGACGCGCAGGTCCGCCAGGTTGCAGCGCTCGCCAACCTCGAACTGACGGAAGACGAGCTCCCCGCGATGGCCCACGACCTGAACGCCGTGCTCGGCTACATCGCGCAGTTGAGCGAACTCGACGTCAAGGACGTCTCCCCGATGGCGCAGGTGTCCGAAGTGCTGGATTCGGGAGTGTTGGATGCTAAGGTGCTCGGCGAACCTGCCTCGTCTGCTCACGGATACGCCAGCAACCTGCGCGACGACGTGCCGGTACCGAGCCTGCCGCGGGAGCCAGTGATGGCCGCCGCTCCGGAGACAGACGGCGCCTTCTTCAAAGTGCCCCGGGTGATCGAACGATGAGCTCTGCCATTAACAATCCAGCCGCTACCCAGGCCACCGCGGGACTCACCTTGCGCGACCTCGGCCGCGAGGTCATTGCCGGACGCGTACGCGCCGCCGACCTGGTGGACCAGTGCTTCCAGACGATCACGGCGCGCAATCCGGAGATCAACGCGTATCTCTCGACCGACGAAGGGGGCGCACGACGCACCGCCGAGGACATCGATGCAGCCGCACGGCGCGGCGACCCGCTGGGTCCGCTGGCGGGTGTGCCGGTCGGCATCAAGGACGTACTCGCTATTGAGGGGCTGCCCGCGACGGCAGGCTCACGCATCCTCGAGGGCTACACCGCACCCTACACAGCCACGTCGGTACGCCGGCTCAAGGCCGCCGGTGCCGTCGTGCTCGGCAAGCTCAACTGCGACGAGTTCGCGATGGGCTCCTCGAACGAAAACTCTGCCTACGGGCCGGTGCGCAACCCCGTGGCGCTCGACCGCGTGCCTGGCGGATCGAGCGGCGGCTCTGCTGCCGCCGTGGCTGCGGGCATGGCTGCTGCCACGCTTGGCACAGACACGGGCGGCTCCGTGCGTCAGCCGGCGTCGTTCTGTGGCGTGGTCGGCGTGCTGCCCACCTACGGCCGCGTCTCCCGCTATGGCCTGATCGCCTTTGCCTCGTCGCTCGATCGTGTGGGGCCAGTGACGCGGAACGTGCAAGACGCCGCCACCGTGATGTCGGTGATCGCCGGCCGCGACCCGCTCGACGCCACCTCCTCCGAGTTGCAGGTCCCGGACTATGCTGCCGGTCTCGATCAGCCGGTCGCTGGCCTGAAGGTCGGGATTCCCGAGGAGTACTTCGGCGAAGGCCTGGACCCCGAGGTGCGGGCAGCCGTCGAGCGCGCCATCGACGCACTCCGGGCCGAGGGCGCGGTGATCCAGCGCATCTCGCTCCCGCACACCCGCTACGCGGTCCCGACCTACTACGTGCTCGCCACGGCCGAGGCGAGCGCCAACCTCGAGCGCTTCGACGGCGTGCGCTATGGCTACCGCGCCGCGGAGGCGCAGACGCTGTCCTCGATGTACCGGCAGTCGCGCGACCAGGGCTTTGGCCGCGAGGTGAAGCGCCGCATCCTGCTCGGCACCTACGTCCTCAGCGCGGGCTATTACGACGCCTACTACCGGAAGGCGCAGCAGGTCCGCCGCGTGCTGACAGACGACTTCCTGAAGGCGTTTGCGGACGTGGACGTGCTGGTCACGCCCACCGCCCCCACCCCGGCCTTCCGGCTGGGTGAAAAGGCAGACGACCCGCTCTCGATGTATCTCGCAGACATCTACACCGTCACCGCCAGCCTGGCGGGCATCTGCGGTGTGTCTGTCCCGTGCGGCAGTTCGAGCGAAGGCCTGCCCATCGGGGCCCAGGTGCTTGGCCCGCACTTCGGCGAGGCGATGGCCCTGCGCGTGGCGCGCGCCATCGAACGCGCCCAGCCGAAGTAGGCGCTGCTTACTTCACGCCCTTGGCGGCGTCCCAGGCGCCCTGCTCCTTGCGCACGAAGACGATCTGGCCAATGTGATACGCGTTGTGCGCGGCGACATTTGCGAGCGTGGGTGCCCACTCGGCCAGCTTCGCGTCCGGTGCCTGCGCGACCAGCGTCTCGTACTCGGTCATCACCTTGTCCAGGCGGCCCGTCGTCTCCGCCCAACGTGCGGCGTCGAACTCGTTGAAGGTCTCATCGTTGTTGCCACTCCACTTCGGCTCCGGTTCCCCGCGCAGCTTCGCCAACGTACGGCTGTTCCAGAACACAAGGTGATTCGCGAGCTGGCCCACCGAGTGGTTGCCTTTGCCGTCGGTCCACGACGCCTGTTGCGGCGTCAGGTTCGCGACCGCCACGTTCGCGCAGACGAACCATTCGCTCTGGCTATGCGTGCTGCGGAGCTGTGCGAGCAGGACGGAACGCAGCGTCGCCGGCGGCGCGGCTGGTGCAGCGGCGAACACTGGTGTGGCGAACAGCAGCAGAAGGGCGAAGGCGCGCAACGATCGCATGGGCAGGTCTCCAGTTCCTCCAGAGGCGCGGATCGGGCCAGCCTCCAGATCGACTGCCCGAGTTTAGTCCTGCGCCCGCCGAATCAGCGATAAATCACGCGAGCGGCTGGTAGTAGCGCTCTTCCGGGTCGGCGCAGCCGAGGCAGAGCCGCTGGCCCGCGCGCTCGACAAACCGGTCGTAGTTGATGCCCTCGCCGCACACAGCGCAGGCGACGCGCGCGCCCTTGTACCCCGGCATCTCGCCCGGTGTGACGGACACCCTCACCCACTCCTCGGTGAACAGGTCGGTGTCCGCCATCTCGCGATAGGCGAGCATCTGCTGCTGGTTTTTGTTGTCGATCTCGGGGTGCAGGGTGCGGGCCAGCTCCTTCGAGGACTCGCGCGCGGCAATGCGGATCGCGCGATCGTTCGCGAGGTCGACGAAGGTGGCGGCCATCTTGCCCCAGTCGCGGAACTTGAGCGCTCGCTTGCCCAAGCGGCAGCCGGTCACGACGTTGATGGCGTCCGTGGCGCAGCGATCGATCTCGATGTAGGTGACCAGCCGCTTGCGATCCTTGCCGCGCGGCTCCTCGATGCCGAGCCGCTCGCAGCCGAGTAGAGCCATGCGAACGCCAAGGATCTGGCCGGCGCAGAGGTGGCCATGCGCCACCTCGGCCATCTGGAGAAGGGTGTCGATCGATTCCAAGGCAGTGAGCTCCTGCCTCGATGCTACTGCGGCACGGCGCTTCTAGGCTGGCTTCGGAACGTACTGGCCGGTGCGGTTTAGGAGGCCGCGCTCGTTGATCAGTTCAGCTTCGCGGGCGTTGATGCTTCGTAGCTCCACATTTTCGAGAATGTGGAGCTCAATTGGACGGTCATTCAGGTGAGCTTTTTCGAGTTCCTCGTGAATGAATCGAAAGCCGTCGGGGTTGCCGCGGCGATAGTACTCCCCGTTGAGCTTCCTCTCGACATTTCGGGTGTAATGCTTTGTCGGTCGCGAAATCCGCTTGTACTTACCGATGTAAGAGCCGACGCCTTCGATCTTCCACTCGTAAATGCCGGGCTTCGATTCATCGACCCCAGTGTGGCGGACGTACGTGTACCAGTTAGGCGGCAGAACGATTCGGTCGGTCATTCTTGCGTCTCCGTTCAGGTCGTCAGTTGCTTGTAGCGGAATCGTCAGTATCGCCGTCTTCGACCAGCACGGCAGAGAGGCCGACCAGGTTGAAGCTCATCGGCTCCGTCACCCCTGCAGGGGCGAAGCTGACGCGCAGCGGATCGCGTTGCCAGGTGGACCTGCCGCAGGCTGCGGCTGCCGGCGCTTCCGGGGTCGAGGGAGTCGGCGTCCAGGGGCCGATCTTCTTGGCCAGGATGGGTCGCCGTGCCGCCACCTGCGCCACCACCGCGTAGAGCTGGTGGCCACCGCTGTTCAGCCCGCAGTAGGCCGCATAGTCGCGAAACCAGATCACGTTCGACACGGCGGGATCGTAGTCCGGCAGCTTCATCGCGGTGACGTGGCCGGTCGTGCGGTCGACCATGATCCAGGGGCCGCGTTGCCAGATCCAGTGCTCGGCCTTGTCGCCGGGCAGCGCATCGTTGAGGCGCAGGGCGCGGCGCACAACGAAGCTGCGGTCGGTGATGTCATGCGCCTCGCCGGTGGTCCACTCCTTGACCTTGTCGTCAACGATCAGCGGCCGCACATGGAGGGTCTTTTCATCAGGGGCGGCGCCTGCCGGGTCGGCAGCGATCCCGTAGGGGACCTTCTTGCCGAGGCCGAGGCCCACGGTGTGTGGTTTGGCGCGACCGCCGGCCAGCAGAGCAGCAGGGTTGCAGAGAACGAAGGCAGAAAGGGCCCAGACGGCAGCCGGACGGGGGAACCCGAAGAAACGCATGGTGGGGTGAGGCTAGCGGCCCGCGGCCGGGCCGGCAACTCCCCGAGGGTGGGAGCAGAGGACGAAGACAGGGGGCTGGCGGAGCGTTGCGGGAGGTCTGGCGCGGAGGAGCGCTACGGTTTGGGACCCTTGCCGAAGCCGAAGTCGTAGGCATCCGGTTCGGCCTTTTCACGGCCTGCCATCTCGACGCGCAGCAGCACCCACGTCCAATAAATTCCGATCGCCAGGGCCGTTCCGAAGAAGATCACGAGGAAGACATTGGTCATAGCAGTCATCCCTCCTATTGAGATGCGGCCCGAGTCTTGCGAATCTAGGCTCCGCGAGCGACCGCCGTCAACCCGGAAGTGTATGGGTGCATGAACGAGATACGTTCTCTGCATGCCGGTGAAAAGGGGCGTAGCAGAAGTGCTGAAACGACACAGGGTTGGCGGCACATCCCATTTTGGAGTTCCGACCATCACCAGAGAGTGCCATTGAGCCGGAAGTTGTATCCGCGCATGATCGCAGGACTATGGCTCTCTTCGGAAACGACCGTTCAGTGATGCCGTCCTTCAGGACCCCGCCGGAGCTGGATAGTTCTGCTCCGAGTCCTTACGACGATTTGAATCGCCTCGACAGAAGTTCAGACAGAAACTCGGACCGAAATAGCGACCGGAACTCCGATCGCAATGCGCCGCGCAATCATGACCGAAATCTGGAGCGCAATCTCGACCGGGCCATCGCCCGGCCGGAGCGCGATGACCGCCGTGACAACCGGGAGCCGGAGCGCGACGACCGCGACGATCGCGATGTCATCGAGCGAGCGGCGGCCCGCGTCGAGCTTCGGAACGAAACCGAGCGCGCCCCTGTTGCCGCGCAGCCGGTGAGTGCCGGCCCGGTTCATCCCGTCCCCGTTCACCCGCTGGTTGAGGGCCTGTTCAGCAAGCTGCCCACGCCCGAATCCGAGTGGGGGCTGGCCGCGCGCCAGAAGTGGTTACAGACGGCTGCCAACATCTTCGACCTGCTCTACACGAACGAATCGGCGGATGCCGGTGAGTTGACCGTGCGGGTTGAACGCACCCCTGAGCGCGGCCTGGTCCGCTAGCCGGGGCAGTTTTCGTTCCGGAAATAACAAGAGGCGCCCCAGCGGGCGCCTCTTGTCTTGAGAGCAGCTCTCATTGAGAGCTGCGGACGTCTAGCGGCCGCCGTGCTTCGCCGAGGCGGTGCGGACGGGCGAGGCGCTGCCCTTGGTCTCGGCCAACGCGTCGTCGATCATCGAGTAGAGCTTGGTGCGGTCGAGGACCTCGACAAATGGTGCGCCCTTGGTCTGGTTCGTGACCACCCAGATGGTCGGTGTGTGCTGGATGCCGACGCTCTGGCCCAGCGCGTAGTCTGCCTTGACCTGCGCGGCGAGCTTGCCCTGCGGGTCGATCACGAAGGGCAGCGCCAGGTGGTGATCGGCCGCGAACTTCTCCGTAAAGGCGTGCAGGTTGGGCAGCCCCTTGCTGCCGTCGTACTGACCGTTATCGATGACCGTGATGTCGTTCTGGTGCGCGAACACGGCGTCGCGGTACTCGTCACCCAGCTTCTTGCTTTTCGTGTCGAACCAGCGCGCGTTCACAGCCGCCTGGAAGCTCCAGTCATGCTGGGGCAGCGGGAAGTCGTGGCGCAGCCAGGGAATCTTGTACTGCTCGGCCGCCTGTTTGAGCAGCGGATTGGCGCGGGCGCAGTCCGGGCACTCCAGGTCGCCGAACTCGACGATAGCCACACGGGCGCCGGCCGGCGGGTGCAGCGGGGCCGTGTTGTGGACCTGGGTCTGCTGCTCCTGCGCGTGGGCGAGCGGCGCGGAAGCGCCGAGCAGGCCGACCAGGGCGAGAGAGGCGAGGGCAAAGCGGGTGCGCATCAGCATGACGGTTAGACGTGATCCCCTCTGCTATTGTAGCCAGCCGGAACGCCGGCTGGCAGCCAATTGGACAGCGTCCGGGCGGCCGAGGCAGGTTACTTCTTCTTGAGCACGGCGCTCCGGGCCTCGTCGTAGGCGATGCGCTCAGAGAACTTGCGGGCGTCGTCATAGCGCGAGGGGTCCAGCTCGAGCTGCTTCACGGTGTACTCGCGCGTGTAGTGCAGGGCGGTGGTGTCGGCGGTGACCGCGCTCTTGTACGACGCGAAGTCGGTGTCGAGCGAGACCGGGTCGGGCAGCTCGTCGGCCATGTAGCCGGGCGGGAGTGTGATGTCGATGCGATCCTTGCGGCTCTGGATTGCGCCGAGGTCGATGGGCCACGTGCGCGGCTCGCGCGGCAGCGGCCAGGTATCACTGCCGAAGATGCGGGGACGCACCAGCAGCAGGTCGCCGGCGGTGCGGGCGTAGCCGGGCACGGCAAAGCTGTAGTCGAGTTCGAGCGGTGTCTCGAGATCCGTCGTGTGCGAGGCACTGACGCTGTGGATGGCGATGCCGTTCAGGTCGCTGTGCAGGCGCGTCTCGATGAAGTCGCGCTTCTGCTGCTCGCTGCCGCCGGAGAACATCACCCGTGAGCGTTCGGCGGCGAAGCCGAAGCGCGTTTCGACCACGGAGGCGTCGAGCGAACCATCCGCAAGCAGCTTTGCCGTGACGATGTGCTCGATGCGGTCCGCCTCGGGCTTCATGGGCGGCAGCTCGATCAGCTGGCTGTCCTCGCCGTCGCTCAGGATGCCGTAGCCGCCCTGCTCATAGGGCGGGATCTGGCCGAGCGGCACCCACTCGTTGGTGGGGTCGAAGATCAGGTAGCGCTTGCCCCGCCGCGTCTGCACGATGGACTGCAACAGCGGGCTGCTGTAGCCCGCCGGCAGCTCGATCGCGGCGACCGCGTGGTTGCCGGATGACGAGGGAACCTTGGGATCGACGAACCCGCGGTTCGTATCGACCAGCACCCAGGCGGAGTGGATCCCGACGCTCTCAAGCATGGCCCGCAGCAGGGTGGCCTTGTCCTTGCAGTCGCCGTACTGGTTGCGGAAGATCTCGTCGGCCGTGTGCGGCTGCAGTCCGCCGATGCCGATCTCGATGCCGACATAGCGGATGTGGCGCTGCATGTAGTCGGTGATGGCCTCGAGCTTCGCAGTGAAGTCGGTCTTGCCCGCGACCAACTCCTGCGCTTTGGCAGTGATGCCGGGCGTCACGCCGGCCCGAGGGCTGGCCAGGGTGGTGTACCAGCCGCCAATGGCGGACCAGCTGCCGTCACCCGCGGACAATGCCTCGTGTCCGTAGCGCACGACCAGCCGTCCGCAGACCGCGGAAAAGCTTGGCCGCATCGGTACATTTTCGAGATCGATCCCGGGGACGTGCTCGATCTGCCAGCGATAGTGGCCGGGGGCGGGCTGCGTGGCGACCATCCCGGTGTCGCGCCGGGCCGCGACCGATTCGTGCCAGTCCGATGGCAGGTCCAGCTCAAAGGCGGCGCGCTGGACGGGGATGTCCTCCTGGAACTCCCAGGAGTGCTCCTGCACGTAGGGCCGCGTGGTGCGCTCGTACTCGTAGGCGACCACCGCGCCCGGATCGGCTCCCGGGGCACGGGCTACCTTCGCCCGCAGGTCGACGTAGAGCATGCCGTACTCGTCGTCGCCGATCTCGAGCACCTCTTTGTCGGAGAGCGTGTAGGGCCGTCCGTCCGCGGAGATGCCCCAGACGTGGAGGAAGTGAACCTTGCGCTCGCGATCGATCGGAACGACGACAGTGGCGTATTCGCGGCCCTGCGGACGCAGGATGCGGATGACCTTGCGGACGCGCTCGACGGCGTTGCCATCCGGGGCGACGGTGAGGGTCTCCTCGCTGTCCAGCACCACCGCCTTCGCGTTCTTCGGGTAGTCGCCGGCAGGGGCATGGGCCGCGGTCAGCACCCAGTCCGGCGGCGCGGGTGTGCCGGCATAGGCAGCGGAGCCGAGCAGCAGCGCGGCCCCTATGGAGAACAGGTTCCGGTGCCGGTTCACTGGCCAGCCGGAGCGCCGGCCTGCAGCACGGCCTGCTCGCGATCCTTGTTGCTGACCTCGTTCAGGAAGTCTTTCAGCTTGTCGTACTCGGTGGGCTTGTAGATGGCGTTCGCCATCGCGAAGTCGCGCTTGTAGGTGATGGTCTGTCCGTCGCGAGTCACGGTGCTGAGGTACACGGCCATGCCGGGGAGCTCGACCTTCGTCTTGTCCGGCACTGTCTCGATCGTCATCCCGGCCGGCACGTGCAGCACAACCTCATCTTTTTCGTAGGACGGGTAGTGCATGTCGATCACCGTCTCGCGGTGCGAGCTGGTGAAGGGGTTGTGGCCGCCGGCAGAGAAGACCGAGAGCGGCACGAACAGGCGCTTGCCGGTGCCGGTGCCGAGCGAGCCGCTGACGGTCATACGCACGATCAGGTTGCTGCCCTGCGTATCGAGCGCGAGGAAGTGATCGGTGTGCAGCAGGAGACCGGAGGGCAGATCGCTCGCCATTTCGTGGTCGAGCTCCTGCTTCAGCTGTGCCTCGTCGCCGGAGAGTGCGCGGTGCCGCAGCTCAAGTGCACGGGTGCCGATACAAATCAGGGTGACCGAGCCCTCGACCGAGCCATCGGGTTGGAGCTTGAGGTCAGCCATGCGCTGCACCAGGTTGTCGCGGTAGCTCTGCGGGGGCGTCGAGGCAATCCCGGTGCCGCCGCCCTCATTCTGGCGGAGTCCGGTGACATCCGAATGCCTCCAGTGCAGCTTGCCGAAGGTGGCGTAGCGCTCGCCCGGATCGAAATACATCTCCTTGCCGTGCACGCTCACGATGATGACCGTGTCGTCGAACTGGCTCGGGCTGAGGTAGGCCTCCTGGAAGAAGGCACTGTTCCGGTTCACCACCTGCATGGCGTACGCCTTGAACCCGGCAGCCCGGGCCAGGGCGAGGAACAGCAGGGCGATCTGCTCCGGATCGCCACGCTTCAGCGCGAGCACATCGTCCGCGGTCTTCACCCGCTTGACGCCCTCGGCCCTGTTTTCGTCGCTCGAGCGCTCCCGCGTGTAGCGCGTGTTCTCGAGCTTCGTCAGGGCGTCGTAGATCTTTTCGAGCTTCTCGGGCTCGCTCGCCGCGCCTGCGGACCATTCGGCCGCCGTCTTCGTTACCTCGGGCGAGCCCGCGGCAAAGCGATCCACCTGCTTGGACCAGCCCTTGCCGTACTGGTTCCAGTACTGCGCCGCGCTGGTCTTGGTGGTGTAGTAGAAGCGGACCCGGTAGGCGAGTGAGTCCATCGGGGGCTCGAACTCTTCGTGCGGAATCCCGGGAACATTGGTCACGCCCAGGTCATAGGCCGCGTGCTCGAAGGCGATCTTTGCGCCCGGCGGCAGGTAGTTGCTGTAAGCGAGCGAAGAGGTAGCACCGCCCTTGTCCGTGTCCGAGATGACCAGCTCGTCGGTCGGCAGGAAGTGGAAGTGCGCCTTGCGGGTGTAGAGCCGGTCCTGCACATCCCAGGTCGGGGTCAGCACGCGATTGTCGGGGTAGCGCAGTTTATAGCTGTACTCGAGGATGCTGCCGGTCTGCACATCCGGCAGGGAGAAGACGACGGCCCGGTACTGCTCGTTGCCCGCTTTGACCAGCATCTTCTGGTAGGGCTTGCCAGTAAAAGGAATGACCTTGCCGTCGGCATGGATGGTGCGGCCCTGCACGTCGGTGATCTGGTAGTCGCCGGTCAACCCGCGGATCTCGACGTCGCCCATGTTCTTGGCTTCGTCACGCAGGATCTTGACCCGGACGTACGTGTACTGCATGTGCAGGTGATTGTCCGTGCTCTCTTCGCGGTCCAGGTAGATGGCCGGAGCATTGGGCGAGGCCGGGTCTGCCGTCATCTTCAGCTCGTCGGGCGTCGGCTGCTGCCAGGTGGCAGCCCGGAGCGGGCTGGAGAACGGGACCAGGGCAGGGACCAGCAGGAGCAGAGCAGAGAGACGGGCGCGCAACGGGGACCTCGCTGTGGAGCAGCGTGCAGCATTTCGCCGGGCCGGGGCCGCGGCTGAAAGGGGAGTTTGGTCGTTATACCGCTATTTGCGAGCCCGAACAATCGGTTTGTTGGACCGCTGCGGTGACGTTTAGGTCAGATCGGGAGAGCCGCCGTCACTTTGCCGTCGTGCGCAGCACCGCTTCCGCCCGGTCCCGGTTGCTCAGGTCGTCGAAGAAGCCCTTCAGCTGCGGGTACTCCGCCGCGCGGTAGATCACCTTGGACATCGCGAGATCGCGCCGGTAGGTGATCGTCCCGGTCTCCTGCGTGGTCTTCGTGACGTAAGCGGCCATCCCGGTCAACTTGAGGTCGACCGGGCCGGGCAATGTCTCGACGGACATGCCGGCCGGCAGGTGCAGTTCGACCTCGTCCTTCTCGTAGTACGGATAGCGCAGATCGACGATGCTCTCGCGGTGCGAGCTTGTGAATGGGTTGTGAACGCCGGCGGAGAACACGGAGAGCGGCACCAGCAGGCGCTTGCCGGTCGCCGTGCCGAGCGAGCCGCCGACCACCATCTGGACCACCAGCGTGCTCCCCGGATCGGCCAGCCCGACGAAGTGGTCGGTGTGCATCATCAGACCGGACGGCAGGGCCGGCTTGATCTCCTCATCCCATTCCCTCTTGAGAGCCTGCTCATCGGTCTCGATGGCCCTCTGCCGCATCTCCATCGCCTCTGTCCCGGTCAGCGCAACGGTGACGCTGCCGGTCACGGAGCCATCTGCCGCCAGGGTCAGGCTGGCCGCACGCTGCGCCAGATTTTCCGGGTAGTTCTGGGCGGGGGTGTGCGCGATCGCCGTGCCGCCGTCCTGCTGACGGATGCCCCCGACATCGGCGTGCTTCCAGTGCAGGTGGCCGAAGGTGGCGTAGCGCTCCCCCGGGTCGCTGAAGATGTCTTTACCATCGAGCGAGAGGATGACAATCGTGTCGTCGAGCTGACTGGCGCTGGGGTAGGCAGGCTGAAACATGGCCCGGTCGCGACTGACGACTCTCATCGCGTATGCCTTCAGTCCGGCGGCACGCAGCAGGGCCAGATAGAGCAGGGCGAGCTGCCCCGGAGTGCCGCGCCTGAGCGCCAGCACATCGTTCGCGTTCCTGACCTCCTTGACGCCCTCCGCCTTATTCTCTTTCTCCGAGTGCTCCCGGCTAAGGCTGGTGTTGTCCAGCTTCATGACGGCCGCGTAGAGCGCTTCAGCTTTCTGCCGGTCGGTTTTCGCGCTGCCGGTCCATTCACTGGTCGTGGCAACGATCGAAGGCGTCGACGCGACATAGCCATCGACCGCCGTTGACCAGCTCTTGCCGTAGGCCTCCCAGTAGACCTGCGGGTTGGCGTTGAAGCTGTAGTAGAAGCGCACCAGGTAGGCGAGGGACTCCAGGGGCGGTTCGAAATCTTCGCGGGGGATGGCCGGCACATTCGCCAGGTCGAGCTCGTACCAGCCGTGCCGCAGTTCGACCTTCGCGCCGGGCGGAAGGCGCTGCGTTGAGGCGAGGGATTTGGCGTCGTGATCGTCGCTTGGGTGGAAGCCGAAGTGTTCTCTCCGGATGAACTCGCGGCCCTGCGCTGTCCACTTCGGCACAAGCTCGAGATCGAACTCGGAGTAGATCTTGTAGCTGTACTCGAGGATGCTGCCGACCTCGACATCGGGCAGCGAGAAGACCATGGTCCGATACTTCAGCCGGCCGGCTTTGATGATCGTCTTTTTGTACGGCTTGCCTTTGAAGTCGATGACCGTGCCGTCCGGATGGATGGTGCGTCCGTGCACGTCCTTGAACTGGAAGTCCTCGCCGAAGGTGCCGAGCTCGACATCGCCGTAACGCTTGCCCGCCTCGCGCAGGACTTTGAGCCGCACATAGACGGAGCGCGTCTTCATGGAGGCGTCTGTCTTCTCCTCGACGTAGAGGTAGATCGCATCCGCGTTGGGCGCAAAGGAGTCAGCGGTCATCGTCAACTCTTCCGCGGTGGGCTGCTGCCAGGTCACCCCGTGAGCGGAGGAGCATGCAGCGACAAAAAAAGGCAGCAGAAGAAGCAGACCCAGACGACGGACGCGCAACGGGGACCTCGCTGTGGAGCGGCGTGCAGCAATTGGCCGGCGGGGGCTGCGGCGGGAAAGAATTCCCTCGTTATACCGCGGATCCGTCTGCCGGCCAAAGACTGGATGGACCGCTGCGGTGATCGTTTGGGTCAGATTGGGCCGGGTGGCGAAAGGGGTCGCCGGGCGACTAGAGTGTTGGGCATGGGAAGCAGGGGCAGCAGCGTTACGTTCGGCCTCTTTGTCGTGGTCGTGCTGGGGTTTGTTTTCTGGCTGCTGGCGCGGGGCGGCCGCAGTAGCTGGGGGATGGTCGCCGTCCTGCTCGGCATCCTGCTGCTGCGTGCGGCGTTGTTCTTCGCCAACATGCGGCAGCAGCGTCGCAATGCCGAGCGCGGCAAGGGTCCGGTCCGGATCGAGACCCGGCTGGGGCTGGACGATGAGGCCACCGAGAGCGGCGAGTCCGCCCCGGTCGAGCGCACGAACGGCAGCACGCCGCAGCCATGACCTACAAACAGGGCTGCCGCTATGCCGCATGGCTCGGCGTGCCCTGCCTGATTTATGAGCTGATCGCGCGGGTGCCCCCGCTCTATCACGTCGAGGCGGCGCGCACGCTCTCGCAGGTCCTGCTGTTTCCCGGCTGGCAGGTGATGCACTGGCTGACGGGCGGCCTGGAAGCGCGCAACTTCGAGTACAAGCTGCTGATTCCGCTGGTCATCATCGCGATCAACGTGCTGGCGTGGGGTAGCATCGTCTGGCTGATCGGCAACCTGCGCCAGGCGCCGGACAATGCCCCTGACGGGGCCCGCGGCTAGTTCGTAGCGACCGCTAGCGGCGCTTGCCCTTGCGGCCCTGCTTCTTGCCGCGCACCTTCCGGCTGGTTGCCTTTGCCGCCGCTGCGGCGTTGCGCGCCGGTTCGGGCTTGCGCTTGGCCTTCCGGGCAGGACGTCCGGACCCCGAATCAGCTGCTTCGAGGACAGAGAACTGCAGCCGCCGCTCGACCTCGTCCACCCGGTCGAGGATCACGCGCAGGCGGTCGCCGATCGAGAAGCGCCGCCCGCTGCGGCTGCCGATCACCTGCCGCGTGTTCTCGCGATAGGTGTAGAGGTCGTCGTGCAGGCTGTCGATCGGCACCAGCCCGTCGATGAACAGGTTGGTCAGCTCGATGAAGAGTCCGTACTTGGCCGCGTTCATCACCATCGCGTCGAAGTCTTCGCCGATGCGGTGCTGCATGAACTTGACCTTCTTCCACTCGACCAGCTCGCGTTCGGCCTCGGCGGCGCGGCGCTCGTTGTCGCTCGATTCGCGTGCGATTGCAGCTAGATCGTCCTCCGCGAGCGGTGGCGAGACCACCGGAGCGGTGACCTGCGTCTTCGCTGTCAGGTCAACGTCGCCCGAGACGCCGGCCGCGAGCAGCGCCTTCGAGATGCGGTGCACGATCAGGTCCGGGTAGCGCCGGATTGGCGACGTGAAGTGCGTGTAATGCGACGTCGCGAGCGCAAAATGGCCCTCGTTCTTCTCCGAGTAGCGGGCCTGCTTGAGCGAGCGCAGCATCAGGTGCGCCAGGATGCGCTCCTCCGGCTTGCCGGCGATCTTTTGTGCCAGCCGCTGGTACATCCTGGGCGTGACCGGTATCTCCTGCGCGACCTCGTGCTGCTTTGGCGCGTGCTGCTGGTGACCACGGTTGCGCGCGTTCTGCGCGCGGAACTCGCGCCGCTCGCTCTTGAACTGCACCTTCTTGACCGGCAGCGCGCCCAGCCCGAGCGAGTAGCCGAAGTGCGCGGCGGTCTCTTCGAAGTCGATGACGCGGCGCGCTTCTGGCTTCTCGTGGATGCGATAGATGGAAGGCGTGACGCGGGTGTGCCAGTCGGCGACACACTCGTTAGCCGAGAGCATGAACTCTTCGATCAGGCGATGCGCCCAGTTGCGATCCGAGCGCAGGATGCCCTGCATCTCGCCCTGGTCGTTGAAGTCGATGATGGGCTCGGGCAGGTCGAAGTCGATGGAGCCGCGTTCGTCGCGCTTCTGGTTCAGGATCTTCGCCAGCGTGAGCATGCGCTCGAACTCCGGCACGAGCGGCGCAAACTCTGCGCGGACGGCCTCATCGCCGGAGAGCACCTGGTGCACCTGCGTGTAGGTCATGCGCCGGGCGGAGCGGATGACGCCCTCGCAGACTTCGTAGCTGAGCACGGCACCTTTGCGGTCAAGCTGCATGATGCAGGAGAGGACCAGCCGCTCCTCGTGGGGGCGCAGGCTGCAGATGTCGGTCGAGAGCTCCTGAGGCAGCATGGGGACGGCGCGGTCGGGAAAGTAGACGGAGGTGCCGCGCAGCCGGGCTTCGAGGTCGAGCGGAGAGCCCGGGGTGACGTACTGGGCCACGTCTGCGATGTGGACCTGCAGTTCGTAGCCGTCGGCGTGCTCTTTGACCAGCACGGCATCGTCGAAGTCGCGGGCGGTCTCGCCGTCGATGGTGACGATGGGCAGATCGCGGAAATCGCGCCGCTCACGAACGATCGCCGGCTCAAGGTGGGCGACTGCGCGCGCATTCTCGAGCACCGCCTCGGGAAAGAGGTGCGGGATGTGGTGCTTGCGGATGATGATCTCGACATCGACGCCGAAGTCATCCGGATCGCCGAGCACTTCGAGGATGCGGCCGCGCGCCGGCTTGTTGAGCGTGGGCCACTCGGTGATTTCGACATCGACGACCAGGCCGTCGAGGTCCTCGACCGAGTGCACGCTGCGTGCTTCGTCGCCGAGCACGCGGTGCGGCGTCTCTTCCGCGTCGAGCAGCGGCACCTCGTCGCCGAAGGGGATCAGGATCGGCTGGGTCATGCGCTCGTCGAAGGGCACGACGTAGTTGCCCTGGGCGCGATCGCTGCGGGCGCGCTCGAAGCGGCCGACCACGGTTGGGTTGCGGCGGTGCGCAATCTGCACGATGCGGCCGGCGCGCTTGCCTGCGTTCGGGCCGAAGGTGCGCGGCGGCAGCAGTTCGACGAGGACGAGATCGCCCTGCATGGCGCTGCCGATCTCGCCCGGCGGGATGAAGATGTCGTCGTCCTTCGAGGTGACACCCTGCGGGCGGACGAAGCCGAAGCCATCGCGGTGGAGGTCGAGCCGGCCGGCGATGAGGTTGCTGCGCGTGGCTGCCGCGCCGGGTAGGGACCAGTGGTCGCGGTCGGCCTTCACCAGCGCGCCGCGTGCGGTCAGGCGGGCTAGTTGTTCCAACAGCAAACGCCGCTCGCGCCCGCCGCCCATGCCGAGCTCGTGGACCAGTTGCTTGTACCCGGCTCGTCCGCCGGCGGAACGGCCGATGCGGGCGAGCAGATCGCGGTCCGAAACCATGATGATTCGATGGTATCGCGCGACGTGTTGAGCCTTTGCCGAAGCGGGCTTGCGGGTACCACTAAGGTGCAAGAACGCGGGAAATCTTTGTTGACTGGGGATGCAATTTTGCTGGAGAGGTGAGTAAGATGCAGTCAAAGGCCAATGAAGGACGGGGTGTTCGCGTCTCCCGCGGGGAGCGCAGCCGGTCCGGTACGTGATCGGACACTGTCATTCGGTCTTAATTGGAGATGGCCAGTACACGAGGCGGGCGCCAGACTCCCGCGGGGCCAACAGGCACAGCATATTTCGCAGTCTTTTTGAAAGGAAACACCGAAGCGATGTGGAAACCCAATCAGCCCGGCAGCACGCCCCAGTCCCCCAACAATGAGCCGAACCGTCCGGCCACGCCTGCAGCTGGCGGATTTGAGCCCGCGGCGGCGCGCCCTGCTGCACCCTCTGCCCAGGCGGCTGCGGCCGACCAGGCGACCATCGGCAAGAGCCTGGTGGTGAAGGGTGAAGTCACTGGTTCCGAGTCCCTCTACATCGACGGCAAGGTGGAAGGTGCAATCAACCTGCCCGGCAACCGCGTCACCGTGGGCCGCAACGGCCAGGTGGCGGCGAACATCTCCGCCCGTGAGGTTGTGGTGCTCGGCAAGGTGCGCGGCAACATCAACGCAAGCGACCGCGTGGACATCCGCAGCGAAGGTTCGCTGACCGGTGACGTGATCGCGCAGCGCATCTCGATCGAAGACGGCGCCTTCTTCAAGGGCGGCATCGACATCCGCAAGCCCGGTAGCCAGGACAAGCAGTCCGCCGAGGCCGCGAAGCCAGTCACGGTCTAGTTCGAGTCAAGGACACAGAAAGGCCCCGCATCTCGGTGCGGGGCCTTCTGTTTGTCGCGTGTCCTTCGGGAGCGTCCTCAGCCGCGACGCAGACGGCGCATCAGGCTGCCGGGGATCGGCACGCGCAGCAGCACGGTGAACGCGACGTAGAGCGCCAGGTAGGGCAGCAGGACCAGCGCCGCCGTCAGGATAGCGCTGTGCAGATGCAGGTGGCGGTGCAGCAGCCAGCAGAGCGCGGCGGCGGCGATGGCTCCCAGCCAGAGGCGCAGGACGCGGCTGCCCTTGGACGCGACGGCACCGATGCGCCCATGCAGACTGCGGCGCAGCAGCGCGTACTCGACCCAGGCGGCCATGCCTGCGGAGAGCGTCAGCCCGGCGACGCCCCAGCGTGGATCGAGATGCAGCAGCCGTGGCAGCGGCAACGAGAACAGGTAGCCGAGCGCCAACGTCAGCGCGACGCGGATCACGGCGAAGCGCAGCGGTGTGCGCGTGTCGCGCAGGGCGTAGAAGGTGGACGAGTAAAGCCGGCCCGACGTGCCGGCGAGCAGGCCGATGCCGGAGCCGGCGAGCGCGCTCCACACGTACACAACGTCGTTCGCGTGGAAGTGGCCGGAGCGGTAGATGGCCGCAACGACCACGTCGCCGAGAATGACGAATGCCACAGCCGAGGGCACGACGAACCACGCGATCTGCGCGAGTCCGGCTGTCAGCCGCGCGCGCAGCTTGGCCGCGATCTCCTCCGCGGAGCCGAGCGCGGCAGACATGGCGGGCAGCTCTGCCGCGGAGACGGCCATGCCGAACAGCGACACGGGAAGCTGATTGATCGTCTGCGCGTAGCTGAGCGCGGACACCGCACCCACGGGCAGCAGGCTGGCGAGCATCTGGTCGACGAACGCGCTCAACTGCACCACGCCACGGCTGATGAAGACGGGGAAGAAATTGCGGACAATGGTGCGCACATGTTCGGAGCGGAAGGTGGCCGCGAGGCGTACCGGTCGCAGCAAGCGCCACACCGTCGGCACCTGGATGAGGAACTGCAGCGCGGAGCCGATCACCGAACCGATGCCGAGCGCGATGGCGAGCCGCGGCTCGGCGATCGCCGTGTCCGTGATGCCGCGCGCCAGCAGGCGATGTCCCTGGCCGACGAGCGTCGCGATCATCGCGACGTTCCAGATCACCGGCGCGGCGTAGGAGAGGAAGAAGCGGCGATGGCTGTTGAGAATGCCCAGGCACCACGCGGAGAGCACCAGCAGCGCGGCACCGGGAAACAGGATGCGGACGAGCTGGATGGCGAGCAGGCGCGTCGCGCCGTGAAAGCCGGGAACGATGATGTCGATCAGCAGCGGCGCCAGCAGCACACCACCCAGCACCAGCACGGAGCCGACCAGCATGAGCAGTCCGAGGATGGCCGTCGCGGTGCGGGTCGCCTCGTCGTGACGGCCCTCGGCATCGAGCCGCGCGTACACCGGGATGAACGATGCGGAGAGCACGCCCTCGCCGAACAGGTTCTGCAGCATGTTCGGAATGCGGAAGGCTGCCTTGAACGCGTCGGCAGCCATCGAGTTGCCGAAGTAGTGCGCGAAGATGCGCTCGCGGATCAGACCGATCAGCTTCGAGAGCAGGATGCCGGTCGCGACGGCAAGCGCTGCGGCGCGGCCGTGTTGCGCCGGCGGTGGGGCTGGCATGTTCGGTGCTGGAGCGTTCGGGGCGGGCGCGCTCTCGGGGGTAGAGGGTGGGGGCATGGGCTCGTCTCAGCTTATCGGCCAGGCGTGGGTGCGCGGGAGTGCAGAGGCAGGGTCGCGGCAACGGTTCTGCGTTGCGAGGCTTCTAGCTGGCTATGGCTGTGACTGAACCGACGCGAGACAAGCTTGTGCGCTTCTTCGCTGGGGAGCCGGATGACGCGGGCCGCACGCTTGACGGGATTGTTTGCTGGCCCGATGCGCAACTTGAAGCGGTGCACGATTACATTCAGTGGCTCTTTCCGCTGCCGGAGCGGAGCGGCGCCAACCCCTGGGCGCCGGTGCTGACGCCGGCGAGTATTGCGGCTCTGCGGGCTTCACCCGAGGCACAGGCCCGGCTGCATGCTGCGTGGCGGCGCATGCTGGCGTTCTACGGCCTCGTGCTGGACGGCGAAGAAGTCGTGCCCGGGCCGGAGTTTCAAACTACCGCGAGCCGCTGGCTCACGCCGGGCGATCACAACCATCTGCGGCTGACGCGCATGCTGCGCTCGCTCCGCGTGCTGGGCTGCGAGGCCGAGGCGCAGGCACTGTGGGCGGCGCTCCGCAGACTTCACGAGACGGAAAGCGCCGCTGGCCGGCACAGCATTGCGGATGAGACAGTGGCGTACTGGCGGCGCGCGGCGACGGAACCACTCGACGCGTTTCGCTGAGCCGGTCTCGCTCGATGAAGACACTCGCCTCTGAGCTCGGCCTTACCGTCGTGACGCCGTCCGCGGCCGCGTTCAACCTGTTGCTGCAGGTGGCCACCACGCTCGCGATGGCGGGCATTATCTGGTTCGTGCAGGTCGTGCACTATCCGCTGTTCGCAGCCGTGGGGCAGGATGGCTTCGCTGCGTACGAGGCGCAGCATGCGAATCGCACAGGGTGGATCGTGGGCCCGCTGATGTGCGTGGAACTGGGGACTGCTGTGCTGCTGCTGAGCACGCGGCTGCGGCCCGTGGGCATCACGCGCGGCGAAGCGGCGTGGGGTGTTGCGCTGCTCGCGGTGATTTGGCTGTCGACGTTCCTTGTCCAGGTGCCGCTGCATCAGCAACTGCAGGCCGGCTATGACCCTGCAGCCGTGCGCCGCCTAGTCGCGACCAACTGGATCCGCACCGCGGCATGGTCCGCGCGGGCGATGCTGGTGCTGCGGATCGTCTGGCAACTCTGGTCGCAGCGCGCTGCGTGACAGGCCTCCCGTTCGCTTCGACGCATCCACGCTTGCACAGCGCGCACTTTCAGGTATAACCACTGTTCGGTTCGAGACAGTGGCTGTGAGGGAGGGTCAACGATGGGGTATGGCCGGAGAGCTCGTGTGGCGGGTTGGATGTGCTGTGCCGGGATCGTGGGCGTTGCGTGCGCGCAGTCGCCGCAGCCACAGCCACAACAGCAGCAACAGACGCCATCGCACCTGGGTACGGTCGCGAATCGTCACGGCGGTGAGGAGGCCAACCAGGGCGTGGGAAACAGCACGAACAACATCGTCCCGCTGCCGGGTGAGCACTCGCCGGCCGCGACTGTGCATGGCGGCAACGGCGTGAACCTGCCGCCACCACCCGATACGCCGAAGCATCCGGTGATGGAGACTCTGCATGGCGAGAGCGTGACGGATGACTACCGCTGGCTCGAAAAGCAGCGGGCTCCAGAGACGCGCGCCTGGATCGACTCGCAGAATCAGTACACCGACGCCTACCTGCGCCAGGTGACGGTTCGTCCTCAGATTCAGGATGAGCTCGCCAAGCTGGTCAAGGTGGAGACTTACGGTGCGCCGACGAAGCGCGGCGATCTGTACTTCTTCCACAAGCGCGGCGCAGCCGAGAATCAGGCTTCGCTTTACATGCGCAAGGGCGTGAACGGCGCCGATGAGCGGCTGGTGGATGCGGCTCGGCTGGGGGATGCGAATACGTCGGTCAACATCGTGGACATCAGCCAGGACGGCAGCCTGCTGGTCTACGGGGTCCGGCAGGGTGGCGCGGACGAGCAGGCGATTCACGTGCTCGACGTGTCCGCACGGCACGATCTGCCCGATGTGCTGAGCAGTGCGCGTTACATGAGCACGCAGATCAGCCCGGATAAAAAGGGGCTGTACTACACGGTCTTCCAGCACGAAGGCACGCTGCTCGAGTATCACGCGTTCGGCACGCCGCAGTCGGCGGACAAGGTGATCTTCGGCAGGCAGTACAAGGGCGAGCAGCTCGGTGAACTCGACCTGATCGATGTGGGGATCTCGGACAACCAGCACTGGCTCATGGTCAGCATCTCGCGCGGCGTACCGGCGCGCCGGGAAGACATCCTGCTGATGGATCTGCGCCGCCCAGAGACGGCGGTGGAGCCGCTGGTCTACGGGATCGACAACCGCTTCAGCCTGATCGACACGGGCACGGACGACTTCCTGGTGCGGACCGACATGGATGCGCCGCGCGGACGCATTCTTCGCGCTGATACGAAAACGTCTCCGAAGGAGTGGCAGACGGTCGTTCCGGAAGACAAGGCGCCGATCCAGAATGCGACGGTGCTTGGCAGCCGCTTGTTTGTTGAGCGCCTGGCCGATGTAAAGACCCAGATTCGCTACTATTCGCTCGATGGCCACCCGCTGGGCGAGGTGCGGCTGCCGGGCATTGGCAGCGCCAGTCTGCCGTACGGCCGGCCGCTCGACAACGAGGGCTTCTATAGCTTCCAGTCCTACAATGTGCCGCCAACGGTCTATCGCTACATGGCGGACACGAACAGCACCACCGTGTTCGCGCAGCCGAAGATGCCCTTCCATCCGGAGCGCTACGAGGTGACGCAGGTCTTCTTCACGTCGAAGGACGGCACGCGCGTCCCGATGTTCATCACGGGCAAGCGGGGCATGGCGCACAGTGGCAAGACGCCGCTGCTGATGACGGCGTACGGCGGCTTCAATGTCTCCATCACGCCTGCATGGAACCCGGTGTACGCGTGGTGGATCGAGCAGGGCGGCTGGGTCGCGGTTCCCAATCTGCGCGGCGGCGGCGAGTACGGCGAGGACTGGCACAAGGCCGGCATGTTCGAGCACAAGCAGAACGTGTTCGACGACTTCTTTGCCGCGACACACTACCTGATCGATCAGAAGTATACCGACCCGGCGCACTTCGCAATTGAGGGCGCGTCGAACGGTGGCCTGCTGATGGGCGCGGCCATGACGCAGCATCCGGAACTCTACGGCGCGATTGTGTGCGCGTATCCGCTGCTCGACATGCTGCGCTACCAGAACTTCCTGTTCGGGCGCCTGTGGACCACGGAGTACGGCTCGGCGGAGAACGAGAAGGACTACTCGTACATCCGTGCCTACTCGCCGTACCAGAACGTGAAGGCGGGCACGAAGTACCCCGCCATTCTGTTCTTCACCGGCGACAGCGACACACGCGTCGATCCGCTGCACGCACGCAAGATGACCGCGCGCATGCAGGAGGCCACGGGCAGTGATCGACCGGTCGTACTGCACTACAGCACCATCGGTGGTCACAGCGCGGGTGTCTCTGCAACGCAGCAGATTCAGGATGAGACCGACATTCTTTCGTTTCTGTGGAACGAGACGGGCCTGCGCTAGGGCAGAGGGAGCCTAGCTGGTCGTGAGTACGGCAGCCGGTGTTTCGAGCAGGGCAAGCAGCCGGCGCACGCTCTGTTCGATGTTGAACTGCTCTTCGAAGCAGGCGCGCGCATTGTGCCGCATGGCGGCCTGCTCTTCCGGCGTGAGGGCGAGCCAGCGTTGCAGCAGCCGTGCGGTGCCTTCGCGCGTGTCAGGCTCGACGAGGCCGGCGTGCGCGGCGTCCACCTCGCGCCAGATATTCACTGCATTCGAGATCAGCACCGGCACGCCACAGGCCAGCGACTCCGCGACAGCGATGCCGAAGTTCTCCTGGTGCGAGGGCAGCGCAAAGACTTCGGCTGCCGCAAAGGCGCCCCACTTTGCCGCGTCGCGCAGCAGCCCGGTGTAGACCACACGATCGGCGATGCCGCGGGCTGTCGCCGTGTCCATCAACTCGCGCTGAAAGCCGACTTCGTCGGGCCCGGCAAAGACCAGCCGCCAATCCGGGTTGCCGCCCAGCACGGACGCATACGCATCGAGCAGCAGGTCGCAGCCCTTCTTCGGGTGCAGTCGGCCCATGAAGAGCATGAGGCGGTGTCCGCGCAACGAGGGGAACTGCGCGAAGAAGGCTTCCGCATCGCCCGATGGCGGCATGGTGGTGCCCAGCCCGGTGATCACGCTGTGTGCGCGATAGAGCGCGAACGACTCCGGGGCGAGGCGCGCCTCCTCCTGGCAGGTGAAGAGCACGGCGCGCGCATCGCGCAGCACGCGGTACTCGCCCCACGGCCAGTAGAGCCATTTCTTCAGGTGCTTCAGCGGAAAGCGCCGTTTGAACCACGGGTCCAGCATGCCGTGCGGATAGACGTAGTACGGCGTCGAGGTGCCCGCGAAGGCCCGCCACGCAGCGAACCCGGAGTATTGCCATAGCCCATGGACCAGCACCGCATCGAAGCGGCCGCGCTCACGCTGTAGCCACGGCAGCAACGCCGGCGTGTAGCCATAGCTGCCGCGCGCCGGACCGAGTGCATGCACAGGGATGGGGAAGCGGTGGATCTCTTCATCGGTGGGCGCGTCGAGGGTGACGGCCTCTACCGAATGTCCGTCACGCAGGAGCACGGCGGACAGGGTGCGCACCACCTCTGTGGGACCGCCGAGAGCGGCGCGCAGCGAAGAGATGACATGCAGGATGCGCATCGAAGGGGTGTGATGAGTGGAAACGGTGCGGAGGCTCCCACGATTGTACCCGGGGATTGGACCCGCGGCTGCCGGCGTGGCACTTCGCGTTCATCGGAGCATCGATCCGCCGATGGCATTATGGTAAGCGGCAGGCTCGCACGAAACCTGCCCATTGAACGAGCGGGATGAGGAGAGAACGTGGCGCAACCAATGTCCGATGCCCTGGTGTTTTTTGGTGCGACGGGGGATCTGGCCTATAAGCAGATCTTTCCTTCGCTGCAGCGGCTGGCCAAGCGCGACAAGTTGAAGGGGCCGGTGATCGGCGTGGCCAAGTCCGGCTGGACGCTCGATGACCTGAAGGCGCGCGCCCGCAAGAGCCTGGAGACGCATGGCGGCATCGACCCTGTAGGCTTCGAGAAGCTGATGGGACTGCTGCGCTACGTGGACGGCGACTACGCCGACATCGCGACGTTTCAGCAGGTGCGCAAGCAACTGGACGGGGCAAAGCATCCGATCCATTACCTTGCGATCCCGCCGAGTCTCTTCGCCCGCGTGCTCGAGCAGTTGAAGCAGTCAGGCTGCGCCGATGGCGCGCGCGTGGTGATTGAGAAGCCGTTCGGTCACGACCTCGACTCGGCGGTGGAACTGAACCGCGTGGTGCACCAGGTGTTCGACGAGAAGGACGTCTTCCGCATCGATCACTATCTCGGCAAGAATGCCGTGCAGAACCTGATCTTCTTCCGCTTCACCAACGCGTTCATCGAGCCGATCTGGAATCGTCAGTATGTCGAGAGCGTGCAGATCACGATGTCGGAGAGCTTCGGGATCCAGGGGCGCGGCGGGTTCTACGACGAGACGGGTGCAATCCGCGACGTGCTGCAGAATCACCTGATGCAGTTGCTGAGCAACGTTGCGATGGAGCCGCCAGTCGGCACCGGAGCTGAGGCGATCCGCGATGAGCGCAGCAAGGTGCTGCGCGGTGTGCAGTGCCTGGAGCCGAAGGAAGTGGTGCTCGGGCAGGTGGAGGGCTACCTCGATGAACCGGGCGTAAAGCCCAACTCGCGCGTGGAGACGTACGTCGCGCTTAAGGTGTGCATCAACAGCTGGCGATGGAAGGATGTGCCGTTCTACATCCGGACCGGCAAGTCACTGCCCGTCACAGCGACCGAGGTCGTGGCGCGCTTGCGCCAGCCGCCGGCGATCTTCAACTTCGGCACGCCCCCGCCGAACTACGTGCGCTTCCGCGTGAGCCCGGATCTCGCGATCGGGCTTGGCGTCTTCGTGCGCCAGCCGGGCGAGGTGCCGCGTGGCGCGCCGGTAGAAATGCTGGCAACACAGCATGCCAGCCCGGAAGACATTCTGCCGTACGAAGAGCTGCTTGCAGACGCAATCATGGGCAATCAGCAGCGCTTCGCGCGTGTGGACTACGTGGAAGACGCGTGGCGCATTCTCGATCCGCTGCTGAAGAACATGCCGCCGGTGCATCCGTACAAGCCCGGCAGCTGGGGACCGGCCGAGGCCGACGCGATGACAGAGAAAGATGGCGGCTGGCTCAACCCGAGCTAGTGTTCTTTAAACCGCTTGGCCTGCGGCAACGCCCGAAGCCCAGGCCCACTGGAAATTGTGACCGCCGAGGTGGCCTGTTACGTCGACCGCTTCCCCGACGAAGAACAGCCCGGGCACGCGCCGGCTCTCCAGCGTCTGCGCACTCAGCTCTTTCGTAGCGATGCCGCCCGCCGTCACCTCCGCCTTAGCGTAGCCTTCCGTGCCGCCGGGCGTCACGTGCCAGGCATGCAGCGCGGTTTCGGCCTCGGCAAGCGCGCTGTTGCTCCATCCCGCGGGCGTATGCAGGTCGGCCCAGCGGTCTGCCAGCCGCTGCGGCAGTGCCGCCTTCAGCGCAGTGCGCAATGCAGCCACGTCGCGACCGGCAGGCCGCGCGCGCAGCGGCGCCGTACAGTCGTGGCCCGGCGCCAGGTCGATCGCCACCGACTCTCCTGGCTGCCAATACGAAGAGATCTGCAGCACGGCGGGCCCGCTGAGACCGCGATGCGTGAACAGGAGCTTCTCGCGGAAGTGCGTTCGTCCGCGCGAGACGACCACTTCGGTAGAGAGTCCGGTCAGGTCTGCGTAGCGCGCGCTGTCCTCCGCGTCCCAGGTGAGCGGCACGAGGGCAGGACGGCAGGGCTCGATGGCGATGTCGAACTGCCGCGCGATGCGGTAGGCCAGCTCGGTCGCGCCGATCTTCGGGATCGAGAGTCCGCCGGTGGCGACGATCAACGTGCGGGCCGCGTAGGCTGCACTCTCCGTCTGCACCACGAACCGATCGCCGCGGGCGACGCTGGCGATCCGCTGCTCGAGCAGGATGCGAACATGGCCATCGCGGCACTCGGCTTCGAGCAGCGCGACGATGTCGCGCGCGGAGCGGTCGCAGAACAACTGGCCCAGCGTCTTCTCGTGGTACGGAATGCAGTGCCGCTCTACCAGCGCAATGAAGTCGCGCGGGGTGTAGCGCGCCAGCGCAGAGCGGGCGAAGTGCGGATTGGCGGAGAGGAAGTTTTCCGCCGTGCAGTGCAGGTTGGTGAAGTTGCAGCGGCCGCCGCCGGAGATCAAGATCTTGCGCCCGACGCGGTCCGCGTGGTCGAGAACAATGACACGGAGGCCGCGCTGCCCCGCCGTGAAGGCGGCCATCAGACCCGCGGCGCCCGCGCCGAGCACCAGCACGTCACAGCTTTCCCGGTCCTTCGTCGAGCTCTCCGTCATGGGTGGCTGAGGCTATTATCCGCGCTCGGACCGGACGCCTGCGCTCACTCCACTTCATTCATCTGCAGGACAACGATTGACGCGCCCCGCCGCGTAGGGCACCCTAACTCATCGTGATCATCGAACGCATCCAGGCCGGCGAGAAGGTAGTCCTCCGTGTAACTGGTCGCATGGATGCGGAAAGTGCAGCGCGCTTTGAAGAGCAGTGCGATGCCTGCATCGCCGAGGGGTTCCACCGCCTCGTCATCGACCTGGGCGATGTCACCTACGTAAGCAGCATGGGGCTCGGCTCTCTCGTCAAGATCGCGAAGAAGCTGCGTGGCAAAGGCGGCGATCTCCGCGTCTGCCGTCTGACTGGCCTGGTGCGGCAATTGTTCGAAATCACCCGCCTGAACCAGGTCTTCCCCGTGCACGACACACTCGAATCGGCGCTCCTGGAAGGCTGAGCCTTGCCAAGCCTCTCGAACACGATGACCATCC
This sequence comes from Candidatus Dedyshia acidiphila, assembly GCF_051025295.1. Lineage (NCBI taxonomy): Bacteria > Pseudomonadati > Acidobacteriota > Terriglobia > Terriglobales > Acidobacteriaceae > Candidatus Dedyshia > Candidatus Dedyshia acidiphila. The sequence goes on from NZ_JBMGJV010000035.1 coordinate 45,737, forward strand.
CGGCGAGGGCTGAATCACTGGGCCCCGTCACGGCGTTCGCCCGCGAAGGTGCCGGCGAAGCGCAACTGCCCGAGACACAGGCGCGCCAACTGGACCTGCTCGTTGAAGAGGTTCTGATGAACGTCGCGCGTCATGCGTACCCAGCGGGCGCACCGGGCGAGGTCACGGTCAGCTACCTTGTCCGCGGGCCAGGAGAGCTGGTGATGGAGTTCAGCGATCAGGGCGTGGCGTTCGATCCGCTGGCGGCCAGCCCGCCTGACCTCACGCTCGACCTGGCGCACCGGCCCGTGGGTGGGCTGGGCATCTTCCTGTTGCGAAAATTTGCGAGCTCGCTGAGTTATCGGCGCGAGCACGACGCCAATCGCCTCAGCTTCGGCATTTCGGCGAAGCCGTGATGCACGCGTCGGCGCAGAGCGGTGATGTGCTGCGGCTTGCGTTGGCTCTGGCGCCGGTGCTGCTCTTCCTGATCGCACTGCGCGCGCTGGATAGCTACAAGCTGGTTTCGTGGCGCACGGTGCTTGTCACGCTGGGCGCGGGCGGACTGGCAGCGCTGCTTTGCTTCCCGATCAATACGTTCTTCTTTCAGCACTTCCCGGCATTTCAGGATCAGTACGCCTGGTTCGGCGCGCCGGCCGTGGAAGAGTGCGCCAAGGCTGTCCCCTGGATCTTCCTGATCGCGACGGCGCGGGCCGCGTTCATGGCCGACTCGGCGATCTGCGGCTTCTCCATAGGGGCAGGCTTCGCGCTGGTAGAAAATCTCTCCTACATGCACCTGCTGGCCGGCAGAGGACCCGCGCTCTGGATCCTGCGCGGCTTCGGCACGGCGGTGATGCATGGCGGCGTCGCGGCGCTCGGCGCAACGCTCTCCGCCTATCTGCTGGAGAGTGGACAGTGGCGCGGAGTGCGCCTGTTCGCGCCCGGCGTGCTTGCCGCGATCCTGCTGCACGCATCCTTCAATCAGAGCCTCGGATCGCCGGTCCTCTCCATGGTGATGGCGTTGCTGGGTGTGCCGCTCATCCTTGTCCTGGTGTTCTACTTCAGCGAACAGTCCCTGCGGCGCTGGATGGGCGGCAAGCTGGACCAGGACATCGATATGCTCGGCATGATCGAGTCTGACGAGTTTCAGCACACGCGCATCGGTGCCTATCTCCTGTCGCTGCAGGAGGCGTTTCCGCCGGCGCTGCGGGGTGACATGCTGTCGCTTCTGCAGTTGACGACGGAGTTGAGCATGCGCGCCAAGAGCGATCTGCTGCTGCGTGAGGCGGGCCTGGACGTGGAGCCGGATCCCGATCTGGAGAGCCTGTTCACGGAGTTGAAGTATTTGGAGAAAAGTATCGGGGCCACGGGTATGCTGGCCATCCGTCCACTGCTCTCGCAGACGCCGCGCGATCTGTGGGAGATGCATCGCCTGGGCCAGGGGCTCCGCTAAGTCGTAAGACAGCGGCGAATCATCGGTTGCGGGGTCAGGACGATGAACACTCAAGGCGAAGTCACGAGCCTGCTGGCTGCCTGGGGCAAAGGCGACCAGACGGCGCTGCACGAGCTGATGCCACTCGTTTATAAGGAACTGCATCGCATGGCGCGGCGCGCATGGAGCGGGCAGCAGCCGGGCAACACGCTGCAGCCCACGGCGCTGATCAACGAGGCCTACCTGCGGCTGGCCGGCGCAGAGAACGCCTCCTACCAGAATCGCTGCCACTTCTTCGCCGTCGCCTGCACGGCTATGCGGCAGATCCTGGTCAACCACGCGATGAGCCGGCTGACCGAAAAACGCGGCAGCGGAAAGATCAAGCTGTCGATCGATGATGTCCAGCTCGCTGTGCACCAGGAGGCCGCAGAGGTCGTCGCGCTGCACGAAGCGCTCGAACGATTGCAGGTCGTCGATGCACGCAAGAGCCGCGTGATCGAGATGCGCTACTTCGGCGGCCTCAGCATCGAGGAGACTGCCGAGGCGCTGGGCGTCTCGATCGTGACGGTCAACCGCGATTTCCGGCTGGCGCGCACCTGGCTGATGCGCGAGATGAACGGCAGCGACGCATGAACTCGCAGGCCGAGTGGAAAGAGATCGAGCGGCTGTTCCACACCACTGTCGATCTCCCCGCGGAGGAACGTCGCGCCCTGCTCGCCGCGGCTAGCGCGCCCATTCGGGCGGAGGTCGAATCGCTTCTCACCACGGAAGACGAGGGCGTCTTCGCAGCGCCGCCGGCACATCTCGCGGCTGATCTGCTGGATCATCAGCCCGCTGCGCTCACCGCTGGTCAGCACGTGGGCAAGTACAAGGTGGAGTCGCTGGTCACGACCGGCGGCATGGGCGAGGTCTACCTGGCGCGTGATCCTTCCGGGCTGCCGATTGCGCTGAAGATTCTTCGCCGCCACCTCGTGCTGAGCCCGCAGGCTGTCGATCGGTTCGAAACAGAGGCGCGCGCCGCGTCAGCGTTGCATCATCCGAACATGATTGCCGTGTGCGAATCCGGAGACTCGCCGGCTGGGTTGTTCATCGCGATGGAGTGGGTGGACGGCCCGACCTTTCGCGAGTTGATGAGCACCCGCGCGGTCGGGAGCGCGGATTGGATGGATTGGGGAAGACAGGCCACGGGCGCGCTCGCTGCGGCGCATGAGGCCGGCATTCTTCACCGCGATATCAAGCCGGAAAACATCATGCTCGGCAGCGATGGCGTGCTGAAGATTCTCGACTTCGGACTGGCGCGGCTCGCCGGGCCGGCGCGCATTGAGCCCGATGCCATCGGCGCCTCCGGCACCATCTCGGGCACACTCTCCGGCACGCTGCTGTATATGTCGCCGGAGATCTTCCGTGGCGAACGGGCGAGCAGCGCCTCGGACGTGTATTCGATGGGCTTGTTGCTCTATGAGCTGTGGGCAGGGCGGCATCCGTTTGCGGGTGAGACACCGCTCGAAGTCTTCGAAGCGATCGAATGCCGCGTGGTGCCCGCACCGTCGACTCTGCGCGTTGGCGTGCCGGCGGAGATCGATGCGCTGATCCTGCGCATGCTCGACCGCGAGCCGGGGCTGCGGCCTTCGGCAACTGAAGCGTGTGAGGTGTTCAGTAGATTTTCAGCGAAACCATGAACTCGGTGCCGGTATGCCCGGGGCGGTCGTGCGCTGCGGCAAATCCGGTGGAGAAGGTCGACTTCACCTGCGAGAACAGCACCATCCGTACATCGATCTGCGCGCCTGCGTCCCCATAGCCTGTGCGCTGATCGCCAGCCGGATTCGTGCCTAGTCCACCAGCGAACAACGCGAGCCTTGCCCAGTTGCAATAGAGCTTTGTGTTTCCCAGATCGCGGAAGTGTATCGGGGTGACATCCCACTCGGCCTGCGATTTCACGAAGCTCTTCGCGCCGATCTGATCGATGTGCACGCCGGGAAAGCTGTCGTACTCGCGATAGCGGCTGAAGTTGCCCTTGTCCACCCAGTTGTTCCCGAACGCGCCGAAGTAGAAGTTTGCGAACGGATCGTTCGCATCGCCGAACGCTCTTCCGGCGGACGAGCGGACCCACAGTGAAGAGTTCCTGAGCGGCAACAGGAAGCCGCGGTTGTATTCGCCCCACAGGCGCGGAAAGACGGCGGGAAACGTGTCATTCACCTGCCCGTTCACACCCCATTCCGTGCCGCTTTCGTCTTCAATGGCGCCGAGCGACTTCTGCAGATTCGAGTAAGCCAGGCCTCCCGTGCCTCGAACGAATCGAGTGTGGGAGGCGGTCACATTCTGATAGTCCGGCAACCGGTCCAGGCCGGAGTAGGCGGACAGGCGCATGATCAGGTCGAGGTTGCGCTCCGAATCGTGAATGAAGGTCTTCTTTTTTT
>NZ_JBMGJV010000036.1:0-40419 GCF_051025295.1 Candidatus Dedyshia acidiphila
CGACTTTCTGCCGCTGCCACCTGGAGCGAAGGCTGCCGACGCAAAGTCGGTGGATACGACGCACTACTCGGTTCTGGACGCAGATGGCAATGCTGTCGCAGTGACCACAACCCTCAATGACAGCTTCGGCTCGCATGTGACGGCTACCGGGCTTGGCTTCCTGCTGAACGACGAGATGGACGACTTCGCCGCCAAGCAGGGTGTGCCCAATCTGTACGGCCTGATTCAGGGGCCGAACAACTCGATCGCGCCGGGCCATCGGCCGCTCTCCGCGATGACCCCGACGATCGTGCTGCGCGACGGCAAGGTACGGATGGTGCTGGGCACGCCGGGCGGCTCCACCATCACCACCACCGTGCTCAACATCTTCCTCAGCGTTGCGGATGGCGGGCTCAACATCCAGCAGGCCGTGGACGCACCGCGCTTCCATCACCAGTACCTGCCCGACCTGCTCAGCCTCGAAGAAGGCTTCCCGGCTGACACCGCAGCCAAGCTCGCAAGCGAAGGCTACACGCTGCGCAAAGGTGATCACTGGGGCGACGGCGAGTGCATCGCGGTCGATCCGGAGACGGGCAAGATCGAAGGCGGGCAGGACCATCGCCATCATTACGGCAAGGCCGCCGGATACTAGCGCCTCAACCGAAGGGAGGGAGCCATCGCGGCTCCCTCCTCACGTCACCGTCAACTGCGACTGGTTCAGAAGTGCACCCGCAGCGCGAACTGACCGAAGCGCCGCTCGTCGTTCGCGCCGCCGTTCACGCCACCCTTCTTGCCGGTGATCTGCGGAGCCGTGTCATAACCATAGTTAGCGACATCGTTCAGGTAACCGACCTCGTATAGGTTGTGATGGTTCAGCAGGTCGTAGGCCTCTGCGCGGAACTCGAGGCTGACCCGCTCAGTGACCGGGAACGTCTTGCCGGCGGACATATCGAGGTTCCAGGCGCCGGGGCCGACGAATGCATTCCGCGCCGTCATCGTCGCTGGATACGGACCGAAGTCCGAGATCCCGCCGAGGTCGGCGTTCGAGTAGTTCGCCGCGAGCGGTAGATTTGCCATCAGGAAATCGTTGGGGCCCAGCGCGCTGCCCGCGATGCCCGTGTAGTGCGTCTTCCGCAGGCTGGCAGTGGGTGCATAGCGTGGAATTCCCTGCCCAAAGCCGGCGTTCAGTGAATTCGTGCTATCCGAGTACGTGAAGGGAGTTCCGGTGCGTGCCGTGTAGATGCCCGTGACCACCCAGTTCCCGGCAATCTCACCCATCAGCGAGTGCTGGTTCTTGAACCACGGCGTCGCCCAGATGGGCGCCAGCACCAGGCGCTGCCGCACATCGAAGTCCGACGACCCGCGATCGAGATAGGGCGCCAACGGATTCAGATAGCCCAGGTTGCCCACGCCGTTGGACGCGCTGTTGCTCTCGGAGAACGTCGAACTCACATCGTCGATCGCATGACCATAGGTGTAGTTGGCCACCAGCGACACGCCCGACTTCAGCAGGTTGGTGGACTGTAGTCCGACGTTGACCGATTCGTAGTAGCTGTCGCCGTTCGAACCGCGGTTGTTGATCGAGCTGTACTGATTGTTCGGCCGCGAGTAGATGAACTTACCCGTCGCGCTCGTGATTGGATCACCGAGCACCAGGTTGCCGAGCCCGAGCTCGTTGTAGTTCTTGATGTCGTACAGGTGCGTGCCGCGTGCCGCCGCATACGTTGCGGACAACACCGTGTTCGGCGCAACCTGCCGCTCCAGCGCCATGCTCCAGAACTGCGTCTGCGAGGTGCGGATGTTCTGGTCCACATTGCGCAGGCTCGTCGGGGGCAGCGGCACTGCACCGCTTGCGCCGCCGAGCGGCCCGGCGTTGGAATTCGTTACCGGCGTGTTGCGTACCTGGATGACGGCATAGTTGGGCGGGTTCTGGATCACGTTATAGGTCACGTTGCCGAAGTTGCGCTCGTAGCTGATGCCGTAGCCACCGCGCAGCGACGTCTTGCCGTCACCCGTCAGATCGAGTGCAAAGCCAACACGCGGCGCCACCGTTCCGTACTGCGGCTTCCACAGCGAATGGATCGGGCTGTTCGGCACCGTGTACACCTGGCCGGACCGCACCTGCTGCACCACGTCGCCGCCCGCGCCGTAGTAGAAGTTAGAGTCCAGGTTCGCGTTGTTGTTATGCTGCACGCCGTAGTACTCGTAGCGCAGGCCAAGGTTCGCGGTGAAGCGCGGCGTCACCTTCCACGAGTCCTGCCCGTACACCGCCCAGTCGTGGAAGCGGTCGCTGCGGGCAAAGCTCGGTGACTTCGCCGGCAGCGTGATGCTGCACTCCGGCGTGACTGTCAGCGCAGCCGTGGCATAGTTGCGCATGCATGGCAGCGCTCCCTGCGGATTGACCGCCGCCTGGAACAGCACATTGTTGCCGCTCAGGAAGTTGTCGAGTCCCGTCGGCACGCTGGTCCCCAACTGCTCGCTCGCCTGAGCGTAAGCGCCATACGCACGGTTCTCCTGGATGTAGAGCACCGTCCCGCCGAATTGCAGTGCATGCGCTCCCCTTTGCCAGTTCAGGTCCTGGTTCCACTGGATCGTGTTCTGCGGGCCGCCATACGGCAGACCACCGTTTCCGGTGAGCTGGCTATAGAAGCCCGGCAACTGCACCTGGTGTCCAAAAGCGGAGGCATTGTTGAACAGGAACAGTGTTGGCGTATTCTGCAGCGCCGCGTTGTAGGTATTGAGCGTGTTAATGCGGCTGAAGCTCAGCTTCGTACTTGTCAGCAGCGACGAGCTGAAAATGTGCGAGATGTTCCACAGCACGGAGTTATCCGTGGCGCCATCGCCGACGTTGTACTGTGCGTAGGGGCTTGAGAAGTCGTAACCGTTGAAGTTCGTAAACTTCCACAGCGCATAGCGCACGTAGGTCTGCGTCTTCTCGCTGAGGTTGTAGTCGACGCGACCGTTTAGGTAGTACTGGTTGGTCGGCGCGCCGCCGCCTGCATCCGTGGGCGCCGTAAAGTTGACCTGGTCGAACACCGGTGTGGACGCAGGCAGTGCTGCAAAAGGTCCGGTAGCGCTCAGCTTGTACTGCCCCGCGACATCTCCCTGCGTGAACACACCCGTCGTTCTGCCGCTCGGAGCCTTCCCATAAGCGGCGAAGAACGCTTGCACATTCGACGGCGCCAACGCCAGGAATGCCGGGTCCGGCACCAGCGCGATCTGGTTTGCGGAGCTGCGCGTCCGCAGCCACTCTGTGCTTTCGAAGAAGAACAGCTTGTCCTTCTTGATCGGGCCGCCCACCGCGAACCCGAACTGGTTGCGCGTGTACTTGCCCTTGGGCACGCCGTTTGCGGCGTTGTCATACGTGTTCGCCGTGTATGCGGACAGGCGGTTGAACTCCCACGCATCTCCATGCAGGCTGTTCGTGCCCGCCTTGCTGATCACGTTCACCACGCCACCCGAGGCACGTCCGTACTGCGCCGAGAAGTTGTTGGTGACGACGCGATACTCCTGCACAGAATCGAGCGGGACCGTCTGACCCACGCCGGTGTTGAACACGTCCACGTTCTCCACGCCATCGAGCAGGATGTCCGTGCCGCTCGAGCGCTGACCGTTCAGCGCGAAGCCCACACCGCGCGCGGTGCTGTTCTGACTGTGGCCCTGGGCCGCGTCACCGCTGCTGATGTTTCCGGAGACAGCCACGAAGTCATACGGGTTCCGCGTCAGGCTGGGCAACTGCGCCACCTGCTGCGTCCCAATGATCTGCGAGACCTCCTGGGTCTCGGTGTTCACGGCGGTGCCGCCGGCCCCGGCCGTCACACTTACCTGAACGGTGCCGCTGCCGACCGTCAGCTTCGGGTCAACCGTGACAGCACCGCCGACCGTCACCTCGGTCTCCTGCCGATAGCCCTGGAACCCGGTGGCACTGATATCGATCTCGTAGCGAGCGGCCTGCAGGCCACCGAAGCTGTAGGTGCCGTTGCTGGCCGTGGTCGCTGTCCGGGTAGCGTTCGTGCCCAGGTTGCGGGCGGTCACCGTCACATTGGGCAGCACTGCCCCGGACGGATCCGTAACTGTTCCTGTAATCGTCCCCGTCTCTACCTGTGCATGCAGCGCGTAGGGCGCAAGCAGGGGAAGAGCGGCGAGAGAGAGTTGGGCGGAGCGGAGGACGAGGCGGTGCCTCATCCGCGAGGGGGAGTGTTTCATGTTGCCTCCAGAGTCACCACAGTCGGGCAGGTTGTTTCGAGAGCCAAATCCTGGGTCCGAAGAGTCTTTGTCTTTGTTACTCTTTCGGTTAATACCCTATTCATTACCTCAGTAGGCGCGGAAAACCCCTGCAACCATCGCCTACGGAGCTGTCTCCTCTTACTCATCCAGACCGCGAGTTGTCAGGGAGACATCGCGAGTGGGCCCGAGAAACCGGCGATGGCAAAAGCGCTTGTACGACTAAGATGCCGTCGGCAACCCGTCTGACACCCGGGGAGAACCCCTGGGCAGGCTCGCAGTCTCCGCGAAACCGCCCGGCAATGAGACTATAGAGAGCGTCCACACGACCATGCTTCGAGCCCTCTCTACGCACGTTTTCCTGCGCCAGCGTCTGCATCCCGGACTGCTCGACACGCTCGCCCGCGGCGGGGCTGAGGCTATCGAGATCTTCGCCGCCAAGCAGCACTTCGACTACACCAGCCGGCAGCACATCAAGGAAATTTCGGACTGGTTCCGCTCCACCAGCGTGAAGCCGCACTCCCTGCACGCGCCCATGTATTCAGAGCCGGATACCGGGCGGGGCGGCATGCCCGGGGTAAACGTCGTTCATCATGACAAGTCCCGGCGCATTGAGGCGATGGACGAGATGAAGCGCGCGCTCGAAGTAGCCGAGATCCTGCCCTACAGCTATATGGTGATGCATGTCGGCGACCGCGACTCCGACTGGGACGAGCGCACGCTCGAGCACGCCCTAACGGCGATCGAGCACCTGAAGGCCTTCGGCGCACCGCTCGGCGTCAAGCTGCTGCTCGAGAACATCCAGAACGACGTCACCACGCCGGAGCGCCTGGCCGAGATCATCCGGGTCGGCCACTTCGCGAGCGTCGGCGTGTGCTTCGACATTGGGCACGCCAACCTGATGCAGGGCGTGGATCCGACACTCGAAATGCTGCTGCCGCTGATCGGCTCAACCCACCTGCACGACAACAAGGGCGACCGCGACGCGCACCTCTGGCCCGGCGACGGCACGGTGAACTGGGACACGTCTATCCAGGCGCTGAAGTCCGCACCGCGCAGCCCGGCTGCCCTACTCGAAATCCACTACGAACTGGGCGACACGCAGGACTCAGTCGCGAAACGCGCCGCCGAAACCTTCCAGCGCTTCGGTCTCTGAGCTGCACCCGATCTTCGATCTATTTATGACGGAACAGACCGCTCCATCCGCACCAGACACCGCGCCGGCTCCGGCCACCATCGCCAGCCTGCGTCAGCATGAAGGCCAATCCGTCGTGCTGCATGCATGGCTCTACAACATGCGCGCCTCGGGCAAGCTGCTCTTCCCCATCTTTCGCGATGGCAGCGGCACCGTGCAGGGCATTCTCCCGAAGAACGCCGTCACGCCCGAGGTCTGGGAGACGACCAAGTCGCTGACCCAGGAGTCGAGCGTTGTCGTCACCGGTCGCGTCCGCGCAGACGCCCGGGCGCCTGGAGGCTTCGAGCTGGACGTCGACAACGTCGAGGTCGTGCAGCGCGTCCCCGAAGACCAGCCCTACCCGATCACGCCCAAGGAACATGGTGTCGACTTCCTGATGGAGCACCGGCACCTCTGGGTGCGCTCCGCCCGGCAGGCCGCGATCCTGCGCATCCGTGCCGAGATCGTGAAAGCCGCCCGCGATTACCTCGACGAGCAGGGCTTCGTGCTCACCGATGCGCCCGTCCTGACGCCGGCCGCGTGCGAGGGCACCTCCACACTCTTCCCGGTCGAGTACTTCGGCGACGAGGCCTTCCTCACGCAGAGCGGCCAGCTCTACATCGAGAGCACCGCGCTCGCGCTGGGCCGGGTCTACAGCTTTGGCCCGACCTTCCGTGCAGAGAAGTCGAAGACCCGCCGCCACCTGACCGAGTTCTGGATGGTGGAGCCGGAGATGGCCTTCGCCGGACTCGACGACCTGATGGTCCTGGCGGAAAACTTTCTCAGCTTCATCGTCGGCCGCGTGCTCGAGCGCCGCATGCCCGACCTGAAGGTGATCGAGCGCGACATCGCCAAACTTCAGGGGATCCAGGCGCCGTTCCCGCGACTGCGCTACGACGATGCCGCCCGCATGCTGAACGAGGCGCATGCCAAGGGCCTGCTTGAGCACCCGTTCGAGTACGGCAACGACTTCGGCTCACCCGACGAGACGTACCTCTCGTCCCAATACGACCGCCCAGTCATGGTGCATCGCTACCCGGCGGCGGTGAAGGCCTTCTACATGGAGCCCGACCCCGACGACCCGAAGTACGCTCTGTGCGTGGACGTGCTCGCGCCCGAGGGCTACGGCGAGATCATCGGCGGCTCGCAGCGCATCGCGTCCTACGACCTGCTGAAGAGCCGCATCGAGCAGCACCACCTGCCGATGGACGCCTTCCAGTGGTACCTCGACCTGCGCCGCTACGGGTCGGTGCCGCACGCGGGCTTCGGCATGGGCATTGAGCGCGCCGTGGCCTGGATCTGCGGCCTCGACCATGTCCGCGAGACCATCCCGTTCGCCCGCACCCTGAACCGGATCTACCCGTAACCTTCGACACCGGAGCCGGCGAGAGATCTTCATTTGCCGGGACCGGCAAGCCCCTCTATCCTGAGTGGTTTATTCAGAGTAGAGACCCTTATGTCTAAAGACGACCAGAGCGTTCAGGCAGAAACCTCCCGCGGCCATCAGCCCATGTACAGCGGCGTGCAGTCGCTGCCGCCGCGCCACATCCGCGTCATCGGTGTACCGCTCGATCTCGGCCAGTCCCGGCGCGGCGTCGATATGGGCCCGTCGGCAGTCCGTGTTGCCGGCCTCGAAGCGCACCTCGAAGCGCTGGGCCATGTGGTCACCGACGGCGGCAACATCGGCGTCGCGATCGCCGAAACCAAGAGCCCCGGCGAGTCCAGCGCCAAGTACCTGAAGGAGATTCGCGAGACGTGCGTGAAGGCCGCCGACATGGTCGTCCGCACGCTTGAGGAGGGCTCGACGCCGGTCATTCTCGGCGGCGATCACTCGGTCGCCGCAGGCTCCGTCTCGGGCGTGGCTGAGTTCCACCGTCGCCGCGGGCAGAAGATCGGCCTCATCTGGATCGACGCGCACTCGGACATCAACACACCAATCACCTCACCCTCGGGTAATGTGCACGGCATGCCACTGGCCGCGCTGGTCGGCCTCGAACCGCGGGAGCTGGCCGACATCTACGACTTCTCGCCCAAGGTCCTGCCGGACAATGTAGTGCTGATCGGCGTGCGGGACATCGATGCGACCGAGAAAGAAAACATCAAGCGCGCCGGCATCACCGAGGTCTACACGATGCGTGACATCGACGAGCGCGGCATGCGCACCGTGATGGAAGAGGCGTTGCGCGCCGCAGGTCGCGGCACCGCGGGCTATCACGTCTCGCTCGACATGGACTGGATCGATCCGGAGGACGCGCCCGGAGTCGGCACACCCGTCCGCGGCGGCGCCACCTACCGCGAAGCGCACCTCGCCATGGAGATCCTCGCCGACCACGGCCGCATGCTCAGCTTCGAGATCGTCGAGGTGAACCCGGTCATCGACGAGCACAACCGCACCGCACACCTCGCGGTCGAGCTGATCACCTCGGCATTCGGCAAGAAGATCCTCTAGCGCGGTACTCTTGCGGGCATGGCCTTGTTCCGCGTTCTGATAGCGTTCTCTTTCCTTACTCCGCTCGCCCTGTTCGCACAGCCTGCGCCAACACTCGGCACCACCGCCGATAGCGCCGCGATGGCCGAGCGCGTCAAGGCCGAGTATCAGCACGCATGGCAGGGCTACCACCAGTACGCCTGGGGACACGATGCGCTGAAGCCGCTCTCGCACCAGCCGCACGACTGGTACGGCGTCTCGCTGCACATGACGGAGATCGATGGCCTCGACACGATGCTGCTGATGGGCCTCGACAAGGAATCGGCCGAGGCACAGGAGGACATCGACAAGCACCTGTCGTTCAACCAGGACATCTACGTCAAGAACTTCGAGATCACCATTCGCTGCCTGGGCGGACTGCTCAGCGAATACGAAGCCACTAACGATCCCCGCCTGTTGCAACTGGCAGAGGATCTGGGCAAGCGCCTGCTGCCCGCCTTCCACTCGCCGACCGGCATGCCTTATGAGTTCGTCAACCTGCGCACGGGAAAGGTGCGTGGAGCAGTGACGAACCCCGCCGAGGTGGCGCTGCTGCCTGAGTTCGGCACACTTTCGAAGCTGACCAACAACCCCGTTTACTACGACACGGCCAAGCGCGCCATGACGGAGATGTGGAAGCGGCGCTCGTCTCTCGACCTGGTCGGGCTCGGCATCAACGTCGAGACAGGCGACTGGACCGACTCGACCGCCACCATCAGCGGCGGCATTGATTCCTTCGACGAATATGCGCTGAAGTGCTGGCTGCTGTTCGGCGACCGCGACTGCCTGGAGATGTGGCAGAAGAGCATCGCCGCGATCAACGCACACCTGGCGGACACGACCCGGCTCGGCCTCTGGTACGGGCAGGCGGATATGCGCACCGGCGCGCGCACCACGCACGAGTACGGTGCGCTCGATGCGTTCTTCCCCGCGCTGCTCGTGCTCGCCGGCGATATGCCGCGTGCGGAGGCGCTGCAGCGCTCGAGCTTCCAGATGTGGACGCTCTACGGTATCGAGCCAGAGACACTCGACTACTCGACGCTCGCGACCCCATCCACCGGCTACCCGCTGCGGCCCGAGATCATCGAGTCCACCTACTACCTGCACCACCAGACCGGCGACCCCGTCTACCTGCACATGGGCCAGGAGTATTACGACTCGCTGGTGCGCTGGTGCCGCACGCCCGTCGCGTACACCGCGCTCAAGGACGTGCGCACCCACCAGCAGGCAGACGACATGGAGAGCTTCTTCTTCGCCGAGACGCTGAAGTACCTCTACCTGCTCTACGCGCCGAAGGACACGGTCGACTGGCAGAAGTTCGTCTTCAACACGGAGGCGCATCCGCTGAAGCGCTTTGTGCAGGTGACCGTACCCACGCCCTCCGGGCAGTAGCGCTGCGAATACCCTTCACCTTTGCGGGACAGACGCCCACCGTTGTGAACGTTAGACTGGCGACCTATGGCCAGAAAACTCCGAGTCGGGATCGTCTACGGTGGGCGCTCCGGCGAGCATGAAGTCTCGCTCCGTTCTGCTGCGTCCGTGCTTGCTGCGATCGATAAGAAGAAGTACGACATCGTGCCGATCGGCATTTCGAAGACGGGCCGCTGGCTGCTGGGCGAGGAAGCGAAGCAGCTCCTGGCCGGCGCAGCGGACACCACCCGCGCCACGGGAGCGCCGGGCAGCACGCTGGCGAAGCGGGCACCCAAGGGCGCCGTCGCCGTGCAGGATCGCCAGGCCGAGGCGCTCGGCGTGGACGTGCTCTTCCCCGTGCTGCATGGCACCTTCGGCGAAGACGGCACGATCCAGGGGCTGTTCGAGCTGGCTGACAAGGCCTACGTCGGCTCAGGCGTGCTTGGCTCCGCCGCCGGCATGGACAAGGACATCATGAAGCGGCTGTTCATCGCAGCCGGGCTGCCCGTGGTCAATCACATCACGCTGCTGCGTGGCGCGTGGCAGAGCTCACCGCGCAAAGCGATCGCGGAGATCGAAGGCAATCTTCGCTACCCGCTGTTCGTTAAGCCGGCCAATCTCGGCTCCTCGGTCGGCATCTCGAAGGTGCATGATCGCTCCGAGCTGGCGCCGGCGATCGTGCTTGCCGCCAGCTACGACCGCAAGATCCTGATCGAAGAGGGTGTCGCCGGCAAGGGCACGAAGACCAAACCCGGCGCACGCGCCCGCGAGCTCGAGGTCGCGGTGCTCGGCAACGACAAGTCTGTGGCGTCCGTCGTCGGCGAGATCGTGCCCGCCAAGGAGTTCTACGACTACGAGGCCAAGTACGAGAGCGACGGCTCCATCCCGACCATCCCGGCGAAGCTGCCAAAGGCGCTCGCGAAGGAGGTGCGGCAGATGGCGATCGCTGCCTTCCAGGCATGCGACTGCTCCGGGCTGGCGCGCGTCGATTTCCTGCTCGAGCCCGAAGGCCGCGGTGGCAAGCCGGGCCGGATCTACCTCAACGAGATCAATACGCTCCCGGGCTTCACCTCCATCAGCATGTATCCCAAGCTGTGGGAGGCCTCGGGGCTGAAGTATGCGGACCTGATCGATCGGCTGATCGAGCTTGCACTCGAGCGCCGCGCCGAGCGCGAGCACACCCGCTTCGTTCGCTAGGCGCGAACCTCCGATGGCGGCACATGCGTCGCCGCGCCAGGATCGGCAGCCGGTGCCGGCCGCCCCCACTTGCGGCGAAGGAACCACTCCTCGTAGGTAGCCCGGGAGAGCCACGCAATCAGGATGGACACGACGGCGCCGACCAGGGCGCGCAGCAGTTGCGTGCCGAAGTGCGGCGGCTGGATGCGTAGCGCGGTGGCGGCAGTCCAGCGGTCGTACAGCTCGTAGACAAACGAGTGCACCAGGTAGAGGCCATAGCTGATGTAGCCGAGAAAGATCAGCCCGCGAGCCACTGGATTGCTGGGCGTGCGGCCCTCGTTCCGCGCGAGCGTCACCAGCAGCAACGCCGCATACACCGCGACCAGCGGCAGCAGCCCGCAGCCGCCCTCGATGGCCGCCAGCCAGCCGGTCGGATCCACCGCCGGGGCGAATGCCAGAACGAGGAGAGCTGCTCCTCCAGCTCCGAGCAGAAGCGCGATCAGCCGCCCTATATTGCCGCGATGGAGCGCGCCACTGCGGCAGCCAATCGCGATCAGCGCGCCGTAGAGCAGATAGTCGGCGTTGTCCCACGTCTTGTAGTAGTGATCGGCCGTCGGCGCAGCATGGAAGAGCACCACTCGCAGCAGCACGGTCGCGATGCACAGCGCAGTCGCGACCCGCGCAAGCGCACGCAACGATAGCCGCCGCACAATCCACGGCCACACCAGGTAAAACTGCTCCTCGACCGCGAGCGACCACAGCGAGCCATACTCGCTGTTCGAGGCGCCGACCAGCTTCGCCATATTCGCGATATAGAGCAGGCACGCGAGCACGAACCGCCACCCGATCACGCCAGCGGCCTTCAGCACAATCAGCATCACCAGGTAGGCCGGCAGAATACGCAGCGCGCGCCGCACATAGAAGGTGCGCATGGCATGCGGCTTCGTCCGGCCATCGAGCAGGATGCCGGTGATCAGGAACCCGGAGAGCAGGAAGAAGAGATGGACGCCCGTCGACCCATAGGTCGCGACATGCACCACCATCCGGGCCACGCCGGACCACGCCGCCCAGTGCAGGTTGCCGGCAACGCCGTGATAGACCAGAACGCCGAGAATGGCCAGCCCGCGCAGCACGTCCAGTCCGGCGATGTGGCCCTGGTAGTGCAAGGGGCGGAGCGCGGCGGACGCCGTCCGGGTTGGGGTGGCTGGGGTCATGGACGGCAACTCAGAGAGACGGAGTGAGTTGAGGCTACCCTGCTCAACTGGTGCCCGCAACCACCGCGCGTCGCGCTGCGGTGTCTAACTCTTGTGAGGGGAACCATCCCAGCAGAGTGGCAGTGCCGGTCCCTTGGTGACGGCGTACACTGGCACTCGGAAAGCCGCCATGACACTGCTCGACGCTCCTGCCTATAACGTCGCGCGCGCCCGCAAGCGCCGCAACATCATCATCTCGAGCATCGTCGGCGTGCTGGTGCTGGCTGTTCTGGTGTATGTCTTCTGGAACTGGCCGGCCGAGCACCGCGTCAACCGCTTCTTCGCTGCGCTTGAGCAGCAGCAGTTCGAGCAGGCGTACGGCATCTGGAACAACGATCCGGACTGGAAGCAGCACCCGGAGAAGTACGCCTCCACCGGCTACCCGTACAACCGCTTCCTCGATGACTGGAGCCTGAACGGCGAGTATGGCCGCATCACCAGCCACAAGGTGCTCTACGCGACATCGAGCCTCGGCAACAGCACCCTGATTGCCGTCGAGGTGAATGGCCGTCGCACGCCAGTGACTATAGGAGTGCAGCATGGCGTGCTTGGCTTCACCCCGTTCGCCCTGTCACCGCAGAAGGGAACCTTCGGCCTGACCTACTGGCAGATCAGCTACCAATAGCTAGCCGAGCGCCTTCTCCAGGCTGGCGGAGTCTTCCACATTGACGCATTTCTGCGCGCGATCGATCTGCCGCATCAGCCCCGTCAGGACCTTGCCGGGGCCGACCTCGACGAAGTAGCTGGCGCCGTGGTCAATCATCTGCCGCACTGACTCCAGCCAGCGCACCGGCGCGGTCACCTGCTCGATCAGCAGGTCTCGCTCCCGGCCGCCGCTCTTCGTGATGTCGGCGGTAACGTTCGACACGATCGGAAAGTGCGGATCCTGGACCTCGATCGCTTTCAGCACCTCGGCCAGGCGGTCCTGCGCTGGCTGCATCAGCGCGCAGTGGAAGGGGGCGGAGACCTGCAGCGGCACCACCTTTTTCGCGCCCTGCTCCTTCGCCAGCTCACCCGCACGGCCCACGCCGGCGACGCTGCCCGAGATCACAATTTGCTCCGGTGAGTTCAGGTTGGCAGGCGAGACGACCTCGCCGGTCTCCTTCGCTGCCGCCTCGCAAGCCTTGCGCACGACGTCCGCGTCCAGCCCCAGGATCGCCGACATCGCACCCTGCCCCTCCGGCACCGCATCCTGCATGAACTGCCCGCGCGAGCGCAGGGCGCGGATCGCATCCGCGAAGCTCATGACGCCAGCGGCCACGCACGCCGCGTACTCGCCCAGGGAGTGACCGGCCGCGAGCTGCGGCGTGATGCCGCGGGACGTGAGCACGCGAAACGCGGCGATCGAGACCGCGAAGATCGCAGGCTGCGTGAACTCGGTCTGCTTGAGTTGTTCGGCAGGTCCTTCGAAGCAGAGCTTCGAGAGCGAGTAACCCAGCGCATCATCGGCTTCGGCAAAGGTGTTTCGGGCCACGTCGAACTTCTCTGCGAGATCACGGCCCATACCAACGGCCTGCGACCCCTGCCCGGGGAAAAGGAATGCAATCTTCTGGTCACTCATAGACGTGCGGCACGGGCGCGGAGGCGCTCACGGCGAAGCTGCATTCTTACATGGACGGCCGGCTCAGGTCAGAGCCTGCGATCTGGCAGGTGATCATCCTGGTGCAGCGGACGCCCCGCTACTTCGTCGCGTCCAGCATGATGATGAAGCGGTCCACGCAGCGGCGATATCCGCTTCGACCTTCCCGGCGCTTCAGCGGCGCGCACGCAGATTCGATCGCGTCTCGATCCCGGGGCTCGAGTTTGGCCAGTCGGGCGGCACTTATTTCATCCGCCCGCGGCGACCTTCGTGAGAGCGATGCTGGAGGTGCTTGGGAGCTCGGTGCAACCATCGACAACCGCGATTCGTTGCTCGAAACCCCGAGGGCGTCAGGCAGGGGGTGGCTTGCGCCTGCCGATGCAGGCTGGCGAAGAGGTAGCAAGACGAGCGAGAGGGCGACGGCAGCCGCAGCGCCCAACGAGCTGCCAAGCCAGACCACGCTGGTGGGCCGACGCAGCCACAACTCGAAGCGCTGTCTGACTGTCACCGGTATTTGCGTATTGTGCGTCTCAGCCGGCCGTGGTGCCGCCTGGGCTGTCTCCGCGACGGGGCCCGATTGCAGGAGCCGGTACGCCTCATTGATCCTTGTCAGCTGCATCTCTGCCCGGCGCCGCAGCCGAACATCATCGCCGAAGCGATCCGGATGCCAGACCTTCACGAGATCGCGATAAGCCTGCTTGATTTCCGCGGCAGTTGAGCCCGGCGGCAGCTCCAAAACCTCCAACCCCTCCTGAATCAGCATGCGTTCTGGGTTCGGACCATCCCGCGCGATGGTCACCGCTTTCAGAAGAGATGGGTTCGACCGGCTTGGAGGGACGCTGGCGTGCCTGCATCATACGGTTCCACGTTCGTATCCGCCTGACAATTGCAAACAGCCAGAGGCACGAAGGATCAAGTCGGGAAGGTGTGACGGCGATGGCCGCCCGCTACGACACAACCGGCGCGCTGAACTCTTTCGCGATGCGGTCCGTCACGCCTGATGACGCGAACTCCGCCGCGACGCGGATGCTGTTCAGGATAGCGCGGTCGTCGGAGGAGCCGTGGGTGATGATGCAGGGTCCGCGCACCCCCAGCAGCGGCGCACCGCCATACTCCGACTGATCGAAGCGGCGTTTGAAGTCTTTGAAGCTGCGGCGGGCGAGCAACGCGCCAGCGCGACCACTGACGGTCGCCATTAACGACTCGCGCAGCATCTCGCGCACCATCCGGGCCAGGCCCTCGGATGTCTTCAGTGCGACATTGCCGACGAAGCCGTCGCAGACGATCACGTCCGCATGCCCGTTGTAGAGGTCGCGCCCTTCCACGTTGCCGATAAAGCGAATCGGCAGCTGCTTCAGCACCTGCGAGGCTTCGCGGGTCAGGTCGTTGCCCTTGGATTCTTCTTCGCCGATCGAGAGCAGGCCGACGCGCGGGCGATCCACCTTGAACACGGCGCGGGCATACATCTCGCCCATGATGGCGAACTGCGCCAGGTTCTGCACCTTGCAGTCGACATTTGCGCCGACATCGAGCAGCACGCAGGGAGAACCAGTCGTCGTCGGCAGCGGCATAGCAAGCGCGGGGCGATCGACGCCGGGCAGCGCGCCCAACACCATCTTGGCGGACGCCATGCCCGCGCCGGTGTTTCCGGCGGTAACGAAGCCTGCGGCGCTGCCCTCTTTCACCATCCGGAGACCCAGCCGCATTGTGCTGTTGCGCTTCTGGCGCATCGCGGACGCAGCTTTGTCGTCCATCGTGATCCACTCATCCGTGTGGACGATCTCGATGGGTACACGGCGGCCGAGCACGCCGAGTCCGGCGCGCAGCTTGTCCTCAGGACCGATCAGGTGAACGCGTACCGGATAGGCACGGCAGGCCAGGATCGCGCCCCGGATTTCCGGGCCGGGCGCGTTGTCTGAGCCCATGGCATCGACAGCGATGTCAGTCAGCGCTCCCACCCGCGCGCGCCCTAGGCTTCCTTGACCTCGAGCACTTCGCGGCCCTTGTAGTGACCGCACTTGGCGCAGGCACGGTGGGGCAGCTTGCGCTCGTGGCAGTTCGGGCACTCGGAGAGGCCCGTAGGCGTCAGCGCATCATGCGCGCGACGCTTGGAGGTGCGCGCCTTGGAGTGGCGCCGCTTTGGATTCGGCATTGCAGATTCCTTTCGATACCCCGGCCCGTGGTGTGGCTCGCGCACTCGCTTCCGTGCACGACACCGGCCCATCGGCGGCCTGGCTCTTGCTTAAGTCTTGATCTTGCTGCGCAGGTCCGACAGCGCACTCCACCGTGGATCGACGGACTCCGTCGCGCAGGAACAGTGCTCTGTATTCAGGTTCTGACCGCAGCCGGGGCATAGCCCCTGGCAGTCCGCGCGACAAAGGGTCTTCTCCGGCAGGGACAACAGCACCTGCTCGCGCAAGACATCTTCCAGCACTAGACCGTCGCCACTATAGTAGCCGATCTCCGTCTCTGAGGTCGAGATGGCGCGCTCCGCCCCCTGCGCGTCGACCCCGATCGGCCGGTACAGCAGGTCGAACGAGGCGGACTGGTTGTGCTCCACCGGCTCCACACAGCGGGCGCAGGGCGTCTCAAACCGACCCGAATACTCCCCGCGAACGCGGATGTCCGGAACGACCTGCTTGGGCCCGCGGTGCTCCTCGATCAGGTCCGCACGGCCGTTCGCGTCGAGAACACCGACCTGGCGGATGTCCTCTCCATACTCAATCGCGTCGGCAGGAAATTTCTGGTCGAACTCGAGCGGTTCGACCCTGAGATCTGCAACAGAAATCAACATCGCAATTCCTATTCTACGACCCGTAAGCCCGAGTCGTCCTCCTCAGGCGTGTCGCATTCTTACTATCCCGCGGCCCGGCGTGGGTCCTAAGCTCCTGCCTGCAAATCCCGTTCACGCAGGCAGACCATGACCACCACATCCGCACTCCCGCTCTCAGCACCGACACGCAGCGCAGCGCTTGAGCGGTGGTTCTCCACCGGGCTCGCGGTCACCATGATCGTCGTGACGATCGCGGGGTTCGCGCCTTCGGTCGTGAATCCATCCGGAAGGCGCGCGCCGATCTCGCTGCTCGACGCCGCCCACGGCATCGTCGCCTCGCTCTGGCTGGTGCTCTTTCTGGTCCAGACGCTGATGATCGCCACCCGCCACCGGGCACTGCATCGTCGGTTGGGATTCTCCTCGATCGCACTCGCCGCAGCGATGCTCCCGCTGGGCTATGCCACGGCCATCGTAATGATTCGACGCGGCTTTGACCTGAGCGGCGATCTCCATGTGGGTCACGACCCAATCTTCGAAGCGCTATTCCCCTTGTGGGATCTGCTCATCTTTGCGCTCTTCTTCACCTTCGCGGTGATCTGGCGGCGCCGCCCGCTTCTCCACCGCCGCTGCATCCTGTTCGCGACCGTGACGCTGATGGAGCCGTCGCTCACTCACCTGCTCGGGCACAACCCGCGGCTGGCCGCGCTGCCTCCCGCCATCATCATGCTGCCCTTCGGCGTCTTCCTGGCCGCAGTGCTGGTGCGGGACTATCTCGCTATCCACCGGCTCTCGCCCGGCGCATGGCTGATTGCTCTGGCCATGCTCGCGAGTGGCCCGCTCCGGGCCGGGGTAATCGGCCCGAGCGCCGCCTGGCATCGGCTGGGCACATGGCTGGCACAGCTGCCCTTGCCGTAAGCGACCCACCCCGCGATAGCCAGACTTTTGCGTGTACATCGCGCCCGCAGTTCTCTAGACTCGCATCCCGCGATGCACAGCATGCTCCACCTTCGGCCGGCTCCTGCGCTCCGTTCGCTGGTCCGCTACTACGTGGAGCGCGAGAGCCACCTGGGTGCGCGCACGATCATTCATCCCATCCCAGCGCGCGCCTGCGCCATCATCGAAGTCACGCTTCACGGCCAGGTGTATGTGCGGAAACACGCCGGCAGCAATGAGCGCCTGGGCCCAGGCACCGTGTTGATCGGTCTCCAGACAGGACGCGATCGCGAACTGCGCCTGAGCGGCAGCCTGCACTCGTTCTGCATCGTGTTCCAGCCGGCCGCCCTCCACCAGATCTTTCGCCTGCCTATGCACGAGCTCACCAACCAGGAAGTGGACGGGTTGGCCGTGCTCGGCAGTCCACTCGCCGAGCTCGAACAACGCCTGCTCGAGGCTGGCTCGACCGAGGAGCGCGTGCAGGTGGCAAACGACCTGCTGCTAGCCTGCTGCGCGAACATGCGGCACGTCGCTCACCCGGGGGTCTCGACGGTTGCGCGCCTTCTGCTCCGCGATGGAAGCGTGCAGCGTATCGATGAGCTCGCCCGGAGTGCCGGGTTGAGCGTGCGCCAGCTAGAGCGTCAGTTCCGCGAGCAACTAGGGCTTCCACCGAAGCTCTTTACCCGCATCGCCCGGTTTGAACGCGCACTCGATGGCAAGGCCCGGAACCTCGCACAGTCGTGGGCTGACATTGCGCACGCTGGCGGCTACTACGACCAGATGCACCTGGTGCACGACTTCGCCGAATTCACTGGCGAGACACCAGGCGACCTGCTCATGGCAATGGAGCACATCTTTGCTCCGCAACTCGCAGCATTGCGAGGAGCTCCGCAGATCGCAGAACCGCCAGGAGCCACACAGCTCTCCGCACGGGAAGGGGCTCCGCAGCTACCGCGACTGCGCACACCCGTCCCGCCGCCACGCTCCCTGCCGCGGCTGCTGCTCTAAGCCTCACGTAGCTGACGGCCCTACAGATCGAAGGCGCTCTCGGTAGGCAGTGGCAGACCGGCGCGCTCATAGAGCGCAGCGCGATGCCTGGACCAGTGCTCATCCAGCCACTCGTCGGCCGGGCGATCATAGTAGTTCCAGGGCGTGTGCCGGGCGTTCATGCCGACAAAGTGCGCGCCGCAGGAGCCCAGCTCCGGCGAGCGCGGCCAAAACGGCGAGCAGATGCTGACCTCGTCTGCCGATACAAAAAACAGCGGCGCAATGCGCGCGACCGCCGCCGCCTGCAGTCCCTGCTCCTCAATCTCGTCGACCAGTTGCACCTGCTCGCCGGGTGCGGGCTCGACTGCGCGCAACACATGGGCGAGGGCAGTTGCGAGATCCGCATCCGGAGGCAGGCCGCGTATGCCGGCATTCAGCGCGCCCGGCGGGCAGAGCGCGTCAAACCTGCCCAGGCAGCGGTCCACGTCCTCCGCAAGCAGAGCGCCCGTGCCCGCCTCCAGCCACTCGGCCATTGCCGTCGGCAGATCCCAGAGGATGCAGTCGTTGTCGAGCGCAAGCTCGAACCGCCCGAGGTCGGTGCGCAACGGTGTCAGCTTCCACCCCATGCCCTGCATCAGGTCGCCGGTGCAGTGCGGCCGCAGCACCGGCGGCACATCATCGCGGTTCACGCTGCGCCACTCGATAGCCTCGGGGACGGGTCCGGTCCGCGCCTGGACCTCCGCAATGGGCAGCGTATTGACACAGACACGGTAGCGTGTCGCCGGCCCGAAGAGCCGCACTGCACAGAGCATCGAGAGCCGCAGCATCTCAAATCCGCGCGGGCGCACCCGCCCGATGGTCCAGCGCACGGTCAGCCGGTCGGCCCGGGGTGGCAGGTTCATGCTGCCTCACTCTCAAGTGCGCTGATGTCGTCGCGGCGGAGACGAATCCCCTCTGTGGGCACACGATTCAGATGCCACATCTGCTTGTACCCCTCTTCCCCGCGCAGCATGTCGATGGTGGCGATACCCTCCTCTGCGGCGTGCTCGATCGCGTACGCCAGCAGCAGCGTGCCGGGGCGCAACTCCGCGTGCGCGGCAGAGAAGGCCGTGATGTAGAAGTACTGCGTGCGCTCAGACCGCGCGGCCGGCCCTGCGGCTGGATCGACCAGCGAGTAGAGCACCGCAAGCGGTTCGCCATCGAGCCGGAGACAGCCGAGCCGAAGCATGTCCTGCTCCAGCATCAGCGGCAGCGCCTCGCGATGCCACGCGAGCACCCGCGGATCGGCCAGCACGCCCGGCTCGCCCCGCCCCTGCCATCGCTCCGTATGCAACTGCTCGAGCGCCGCGAACACGGCAGGCCAGGTGGATGCGTCGGCCACGCTGTACTCGAGCGTGCCCAGCCGCTGCGCGCGGTTCCGGTAGTACATCGCGTTGCGGCGAATCTTCTGCGGCAGTTCGCCCATGCGCAGTGCGGGCATGCGGCAGCAGCTCTCGGCACTGAAGCGCTCACCCTTCGGCCCAGCCGCAGCCAACAGGCGAGAGCCGGGGCGCAACTGCGGTACAACCATCTCGTCCCAATCCGACGCGCGGCCCCAGAGCAGCCGCAGCGCTTCACGGATCTCTGCGTCGCCACACTGCGGCGCGAAGAGACCATCCAGATAGTCCGTCGTTCCAACGCCGAGCGGCAGCAGCTGGCGTGCGCCGCGCTCCGGATCACGGTAGATGTAGAACGGCAGCAGCCCCACCAGCGCATCATCCGATCTGATCGCGAGCACGCGCAGCACTGGCTGGCCAAACTGGCGCCACCAGGGTACGAGCCATGCCGGACTCTGGAACGGCGTCGCCATTGGATCCTGCCTCCACAACGCGTCCCACCGTGGCGTCAGCGACTCGAGCTCCGCCATGCTCTCGATCCATACGTAGCCTGCGCGGTTACGCATATACGGAGGTCGCTTTCTGCTGCACGAAGGCCGCGTACTCGGCCAGGTAGCGCTCGATCATCTGCTCCTCGGAGAACCGCTGCCGTGCCGCGTGATAGCAGGCAGCGGGCGAGATCGTGTTCACGCGCCGGATCGCCTCCGCCATCTCTTCAATGCCGTTCACCAGAAATCCAGTGACACCGTCCTCGACAATCTCTGCCAGCGCACCCGAGCGATACGCGATCACCGGCGTGCCCACGGCCAGTGCTTCCATCGCCACGAGCGAACTCGTCTCCGGCGCAAGCGTCGGGTGCAGCAGGCAGCGAGCTCGCGCGAGCACTGCCTGTCGACGCTCCACGGGCAGTGCGCCGAGGAACACATGCTCCAGCAGCCTTGGCTCAATCGCCTGCGCGAAGTATTGCTGGTGCTCGCGATACGGAAAAGCCTGCCCGATGAGGACCACGGGCACGTCGGCCCTCGTGCCCGCCTCGAGTGCTTCGTGCGCATTCTTCTCCGGGCAGATGCGCCCCATCACGACCGCGTAGTTCTCCTTCGCGACAGCAGGAGGCAGCGGCGGCACGGCGACTCCGTTCTCGATCACGGTGACATGCCCCAGTACACCCGGCGACGTTTGCTGTTGTGAGTGCGACACGCAGCAGAACCGCGCGCGATGAGCCCAGTCGTTCCAGGCCTCCCCGGGATACCAGGAGATCGGCAGGTGCAAGGTCACCAGCACAGGTACGTGTTGCGGGACGAGGTACTCATAGAAGTCCAGCCCGTGCATGTGGACCACATCCACCTCGTGCTCACTGAGAGCGCGATCGACCGCGGCCTGCACGGCTTGACGACTCACTGCACGCTCCGCGTCGGTGATCTCCAGCGCTTGCGGCGCCGGAATCGCGAGCAACTCACCGGCAACCTCCGAACCCTCGCACGCAATCACCACTGAGCGGTGACCCGCCCGCACCAGCGCCTGGTCAAGCACGGCAAGAATGCGCTCTGCGCCGCCGACGCCGGCAGGACCGACCACGGCATACGGAAATGCCACGCTGAGAACCGTCAGGGTCATGCCACTAATCCGCGCCCGTACTCTTCGTCCGCCTCGTCTGGCGTGTCGGGACCGCCACCCGTGCCCTTCCCCGAAGCCGCGCCAGCCTCGAAGCCGGCCAGCAGTCGCTCGGCCTCTGCGGCAAGTTCGCGGAAGCGCGCGCCGGACATGCCCCAGGGGAAGCGCTCGTAGAAGAGCTCGCCAGCATGCGGCGGCTCGTGAAAGACATAGCGCGGCGCGAGACGGTACCGCTCGTATTGCAGCGGGAATTGCCGCAGCGTCTCCTGCTGCGTTTGAAAGCAGCCCAGCAGGGCGGCCTTGCGCTCGCGCTCGCGGGCGCTCAGTTCGTAATTGATCTCGAGCGGACTCTCCGGCCGCGGCAGAAAGCCGCCAAAGGCGCGCGTGTTGTAGAAGGCTGCCTCGGCGACCACGAGTGTGGGTTCCGCCAGCAGCCGCGCCGCGTGATGCACGGCAAAAGCGCACGCATCGTGATCGGGATGGCCACCTTCATAGGGGTGCGTGATGACCACCTCGGGTTCGAGCGCACGCAAGCGGCGCAGCACCTGTTCGGTCAGCTCCACGAGCGCGTGGCTGGCCTCCTGGTCGGCGATCGCGAGGCCCTCGCGAGGCGCCTCCTCAACCCCCGCCAGGCGAAAGGCGGCAGCCAGTTCGGCCTCCCGCGCCGCCCGGTACTCCGCGGGCTGGACAAAACCGTGCGCACGGCTGTCCTCTCCATTGCGCGGCGCGCCATCCGTAATCTGCAGAAAATGTGCGCGGCGAAAGCGGCCCAATCGCGCACCCACGGCCAGCACCTCGTCATCCGGATGTGCGATCACCACAAATGTGCGCGGCATCGCCGAACCCGCTTCGACCGAAGCCGTCGCACGCCGCAGTCTGTCTTCCCGGTCCCACTCCTGCAAACCAAGCCCTCCGCGAGAGGTCGCCCTCTCCTCGTGGGATGCCGCGATGCTTGACAGGTGAACCAGGCAGAAAGAAAACGCGTGTCGGCAATTGCTCGCGTCGAAATCGCGAGCCAGTTCAGCCGGCCCGCTGCTCTCGCTGGTGCGCACCAGGCCAGCGCGCTTCCATGAACATGCGGATCGCTGCCACGCCGGTGGCGCCCGCAGCCATGCAGGAGGAGGCGTTCTCCGCATCCATGCCGCCCAGCGCGAACAGCGGCATGCCGTCGGCGATGCGGCGCGCTTCGGCCAGCATGTCCAGCCCCAGAGCAGGAGCCTTGGGGTGGCTTTGGGTCGGAAAGATCGGCGAGAGCAGCGCGATATCCGCACGTGATGCGCGGGCGACCGCAATCTCACCGATCGAGTGGCAACCGACCGAGACGGTTCCAGAAGCGCGCGCCCACCCCACCTGCTCCGCACGCCAGCGCCCGGGCAGGTGGAGACCCGCAGCCCCCGCGGCGCGGGCCGCCTCCGCTGCACCCTGCGCGCCTGCATTGATCAGCAATTGGCTGCACGTCTCCGAGCAGCGGATCGCGCCACTCAGGGCTTGCGCCAGTTCCACCAGCTCCGGGGTGCGCAAATCCTTTTCGCGAAGCTGGATGAAGTCGATGCCTGCCTCGGACCAGGACTCCACCAGGCGAAGCAGGCCATCCCGCTCGGCCCGGCTCAGCAGCCCGGGCTCATGCGCTCCCGGCAGCAGGCGGCGATCAGTGATGGCGTACAGCTGCATCCACGGAGTCTAACCCGAAGCCCGTCCCGCAGAGCGGCGGCTGGTCACGACCTAATGTCGCAGACGTTTCATCGGCCGCGCGTCAATCCCCGGCGCGAGGGAGTACGGTGTTGATGCGCGTGCACCCGAGTTCCGTTACCCTGAGTCCACAGCATGCCTAACTACGACATCATCATCATCGGGTCGGGCCCGGCCGGCCAGCGTGGCGCCATCTACGCCACCAAGCAGGGCAAGCGGGTGGCGGTGATCGAACGCATGCGCTCGGTCGGCGGCGTCTGTATCAACACCGGCACCATTCCGTCGAAGACGATGCGCGAAGCCGTGCTGCATCTCTCGGGGTACAACTACCGCTCCATCTACGGCATGAACTATCGCGTGAAGGAGCGGATCACGATGGCCGATCTCGCCTTCCGCGTACAGCACGTGATCAAGACCGAGGTCGACGTCACCGAGGCGCAGCTCTCGCGTAACGGCGTCGACGTGCTCTACGGGATTGGCAGCTTCGAAGATCCGACGCACATCCGCGTCACCGAGGACGGCTCCTCCCAGGTCTACGAGTCGCAGAAGGTCATCATCGCGACCGGGACCAAGCCAGCCTTCTCGCCCAAGGTGCCGATCAACGGACGCAACATCGTCAACAGCGACCAGGTGCTGAACCTGCCCACGCTGCCGAAGACGATGATCGTGGTCGGCGGCGGCGTCATCGGAGTGGAGTACACCTCCATGTTTGCAGCGCTCGGCATCCGCGTCACGCTGATTGAAAAGCGCACCCGCCTGCTCGAGTTCGCCGATACCGAGATCATCGAATCGCTCAGCTACCACCTCCGCGACAGCCGCGTCACGATGCGGCTCGGCGAAGAGGTCGAGAGCGTCGAGGAACTGCCCGAGGGCGGCGTCGTCGCGCACCTGGAGAGCAAGAAGCGCATCCAGGGCGACGCACTGCTTTACGCGGTGGGCCGCAGCGGCAACGTCGACGCGCTGAACCTCGCGGCCGCCGGCATCGAAGCGGACGCCCGCGGACGCATCCCGGTAGACAAGGACTACCGCACGCGCACGCCGAACATCTTCGCCGTGGGTGACGTCATTGGCTTCCCATCCCTCGCCTCCGTCTCCATGGAACAGGGCCGCATCGCCGTCGCACGCGCCTTCAACGACAACGCGGTGCAGTCGAACCCCAGCTTCTACCCGTACGGCATCTACACCATCCCGGAGATCTCCTTCATCGGCAAAACGGAGGAGCAGCTTACCGATGAGGATGTGCCCTATGAAGTAGGCGTGGCCTACTATCGCGAGATCGCGCGCGGCCAGATTCGCGGCGACACGACAGGCCGGCTCAAGATCGTATTCCACCGCGAGACCCGCCACCTGCTGGGCGTCCACATCATCGGCGAAGGAGCCAGCGAGCTGCTCCACATCGGCCAGGCCGTCATGGCGCTCGGCGGCACACTCGACTACTTCATCGATACGGTGTTCAACTACCCCACACTCGCCGAGTGCTACAAGACGGCGGCGTACAACGGGATCAACCGTCTGGGCCGCACCGGCCCGGAGAACAGCTAAGGACGGCGCGCTATGGGCAGAAGCATCGGCGTTGTCATGACCGCGGACATCTCCGCCGGACTGATCGAAGACCACAAGCTCATCGGCAAGGTTCAGCGCTATCCGGAGGATCCGGATGAGCTGCACGGGCTAATCGACTTACCCACGGGCGACCTGGTCGACGTCCTCTGCGATCTGATCCTGAAGCTAAAGCCCGCCGACAGTAACCTCGACGCGATCGGCATCGCGCTGCCCGGCATCGTGCGCGCCGGCGTCGTCGAGGACTCACCCAACCTCCCGCAGTTGAAGGGCGCCAGGATCTCGCAGAAGGTCGAAGCCAGCCTACATGCACGCGGCGTCAAGGCGCCGATCAGCCTGTTCAACGACGCGGATGCCTCTGCTGCCGGACTCGCCGCCACACGCAACCAGCTCGACAAAGTCGTGCGCGTCTGGACGCTCGGTAACGGCATCGGTTTTGGCCGCTACCCGGACGCTGAAGGCCCCTTCGAAGGCGGCCACACCATCGTCTCGCTCGATCCCAAGGAGACCTTCTGCGGCTGCGGCGGTGTGGGCCACCTCGAAGGCATCATGGGCCACCGCGCCATGCGCCTGCGGTTCCTCGACATGGAGCCGGAAGAGATCTTCGCGACCGCCAAGCAGGGCGACCAGCGCTGCGCCGACTTCGTGAAGCGCTGGCATCGCGCACTCGCCGCGGGCACCGCGACGTCCATTCATCTCGATGGGCCGGGCCGCTTCTACTTCACCGGCATGAACATCGCCTTCCTTGACCTGCAACTGCTGAAGCAGTATCTGTGGGACATGGTGAAGATGAGTCCGCTGCAGAGTTACACACTCGAAGCCATCCCTGAGCAGCCAGAACTGGCCGTCATCGGCGCCGGCACCGCCGCAGAGATTCAGCAGGCGCGCTGACAACGCGCCGTCCCTCCTGAGCTGTACCTCTCGTTGGCCGCATCTATCCCAACAAGGGGGTGCGGATGGGAGGATCGCTGCTCGCGTGGTCCAAGGCCATCATCGAGATACTGGCGCGAGGCGTTGAGTTCGCCGCCGCGCTTGTCATTGGTCTCGCCGCGCTGGAAGCCACCATCAAAGCACTCATGCTCTTCTTCCGCCGCAGTTCGCGGCCGGAGGAGAAGAACGAGGTGCGGCTCACGCTGGGCCGCTGGCTTGCCGTGGGGCTCGAGTTCGAACTCGCCGCCGACATTCTCAACACTGCCGTCACGCCGACGTGGAGCGACATCGAAAAGCTTGCAGCCATCGCCACGCTACGGACCGCGCTGAACTACTTCCTGGAACGCGAGATCCGCGCCGAGAGCTCTCCTGCGCAACGCGTCGCTGAACGACGCACCGTCGGCCCGGAGTCCGACCACACCGGCTCCTCGTAGCCAGCTTGGTTCGCGCTCGTTGTCCCGCACGCGCGTGGACGTTATAAGCAGGGCAGGATGAGCACACGCCGCACCATGCCCGGAGGCCGCGCCACGTACCGCACACTGCCGCGCGGCGACAATGGGCGATGCCTGTGCCGGTGGTGCGCGCTCGAGGTGCCACGCGGCCGCCGCACCTTCTGCTCCGACTTCTGCGTCAATGAGTGGCGGCTGCGCAGCGACCCCGGCTATCTGCGCGATCAGGTGCTGAAGCGCGATCGCGGCGTCTGCGTCAGTTGCCGCGTGGATACGCTGGTGGCGGCCGGCATCATGAAGCGCTCACGCGGCACAACACGCCAGCGGCTGCTCGATTACTGGGACCTGCCCCGCTACACCGGCCGCTCGCTCTGGGAGGCCGACCACATCCTGCCCGTGGTCGAAGGCGGAGGCGAGTGCGACCTCAGCAATCTGCGCACACTCTGCCTGCGCTGCCATCGCATGGCGACGCTTGGGCTGCGTCTGCGCCGGCAGGAGGCGCGCGAAGCCGCACGACGTGGAACAGCCGCGATGCGCGAGCGGATCGCAGCCGAGCTTGCCGAGATCTCCGCGCCGGCCCTATCCTGACCCGGCCCGGCCCAGCCGCACCGTCGCACATCGCAATGTCAAGAAATATTCGGGGAGATCACCATGCGTGCAGCGCTCTTCACCCGCGAGTTCCCGCCCCATATCTACGGAGGCGCCGGCGTCCATGTCGATTACCTGAGCCGCGAGCTTGCGAAAAAAATTGACGTCGACGTGTACTGCTGGGGCAAGCAGCACGAAGACCGCGGCCGTCTGCACGTACACGGCGAGGAGCCGTGGGCGGCGATCAGCGATGGCACGACGGGCAAGTTCAAGGGCGCGCTTGAGGCGCTCAGCCTGAACCTGACACAGGTCAAGGCGCTCGAAGGCATCGACGTCTGCCACACGCACACGTGGTACGTATCGATGGCCGGCTTTCTCGCGAAGAAGCTCTACAACATTCCGTTCGTGCTGACCACGCACTCGCTCGAGCCTTTGCGTGCGTGGAAGTCGGAGCAGCTCGGCTCCGGCTATGCAATGAGCTCCTGGATGGAGCGCACTGCCATCCTTGACGCGGACGCGATCATCGCCGTCTCGAACGGCACCAAGGCCGATGTGCTGCGCGCCTATGACGTTCCGGCCGAACGCGTGCACGTGATCTACAACGGCATCGATCTCGACGAGTACCAGAAGACCGACGACCAGACCGCGCTCGTTCAGTACGGCGTAGATCCGTCTCGGCCTTACGTGCTGTTCGTCGGCCGCATCACGCGGCAGAAGGGCGTGACGCACCTGGTCGATGCGATCCGCTTCCTGCCGCCGGAGACGCAGATCGTGCTCTGCGCCGGAGCGCCGGACACGCCAGAGATTGCCGCCGAGATGCGCACCAAGGTAGACGAAGCGCGCGCGCACAACCCGCACATCGTGTGGATCGAGAAGATGGTCACGCGCCAGGAGACGATCCAGCTCTACTCGCATTGCCGCGTCTTCTGCTGCCCGTCGGTGTATGAGCCGTTCGGCATCATCAACCTCGAAGCGATGGCCTGCCGCGCGCCCGTTGTCGCGAGCGCCACCGGCGGCATTCTTGAGGTCGTGGTCGATGGCGAGACCGGCTACCTGGTCCCCTTCGAGCAGGACCCGGTCACGAGCTTCCCGCTCCACCCGGAGCAGTTCGCGCGCGACCTCGCCGCGCGCCTGAACCAGCTGCTCGCAGACCCGGCCACCTGCAAACGCATGGGCGACGCCGGACGCAGCCGCGTGGAGCAGCACTTCGCCTGGACAAGTATCGCCAACCAGACGATCGCGCTCTACGAAGAACTGGTCGCCAGCCGCAAGGCACGATGAGCGGTCCCGGTTTCCCTGATTCCCCGTCGCTGACTTCCAGCGCAAGATCCGGAGTGCGAGCCTCACCACGCGCGGGCAGTATCCTGCTATGGACCCCATGCGCACAGCCAGCAGAACCAAGGCCAGCAAGCAGCGCACCACCGCCCTGATTGCCGCCGGCTTCGCCATCGTCTTCTGGGCCGCGGCCTATCCAGCGATCCGTGTCGGGCTGCGTGCCTTCTCGCCCGGACAGCTTGCGGCGCTGCGCTTCCTGATCGCGACTGCGTTCTTCGCCGTGTACCTCGCCATCACGCGGCCGCGGCTGCCCCGGGGAGCGGCCCTCGCGCGCATCAGTCTGGCCGGGGCGCTCGGCATCGCCTGCTACAACCTGCTGCTCAATACCGGCGAGATGACCGTCTCCGCGGGCGCAGCCAGCTTTCTCATCAACTGCATGCCCGTGTTCGCGGCACTGCTTGCGGTTGCATTCCTGGGCGAGCGCCTGCGTCCGCTTGGCTGGGTCGGCATGGCGATCAGTGTCGGCGGCGTTGCCATTATCGCGCTCGGCGGAGAGCAGCATGTCCGCCTCGGGGGCGGCGCTCTGTTCGTGCTTGGGGCGGCGGCGTGCGCGGCGGTCATGGGCCTGCTGCAGAAGCCCCTGCTGCGCGACTACAACCCGGTCGCGCTGACGGCGTGCCTGATGGCCAGCGGCGAGCTCCTGCTGCTGCCCTGGGTTCCCGGAGCGCTGGCCGTCGCCGCGCGGCCCGGCTCCCGCTCGGCGCTGCTCGCTGTGGTCTTCCTCGGCATCGCGCCTGCGGCGCTCGGCTACCTGGCCTGGAGCATGACGCTGCAAATCTTCCCGCTGACCCAGACTGTCAGCCTGCTCTACCTGATCCCGCTCGTGGCCGTCGCCATCTCCTGGGTCTGGATCGACGAGCGCGCCACCACCCTCACTCTGGTGGGCGGGCTGGTCGCGCTGGGCGGCGTCGTCCTGCTCAACCGCTTCGGCCGACCGGTCGCGCAGCCACGCCCTGCGGTCCCCGCGGGACGCTGAAACCACTCCCCTCTGGTCCGATTCGAGCCCCAGGGCTGACAATACTGGCGTGCACGTCCTCGGATTCCTGCTCGGATTTATCGCGGTCGCGACCGTTCTGCTCGACGCGTTCGAGACCATCATCCTGCCCCGGCGCGCCAGCGGAAAGGTGCGGCTGACCCGGCTCTTCTACATCATGACGTGGCGTCCGTGGGCAGCCGTGGTCGCCTCCCTGCCCAGCCGTCGGGCGCGCGAGACCGGTTTCAGCTTCTACGGCCCCCTGTCGCTGCTCTTCCTGTTTGCCCTGTGGGCCGTCGGGCTGGTGCTCGGCTTCGGCCTGATGTTCTACGGCCTGGGTGCGCCGCTGCACGACCCGTTAGGTCTGCGCCCTGTGGGATCCTCGATCTACCTCAGCGGCACCACGCTCTTTACACTCGGCATCGGCGATCTACTGCCCTTGAACCGCTGGGCGCGCGACCTGATCGTGATCGAAGCCGGCACCGGACTCGGCTTTATCGCGGTCGTCATCGGCTATGTCCCGGTGCTCTACCAAGCGTTCTCCCGTCGCGAGGGCAATATCGCGCTGCTGGACGCCCGGGCTGGGTCACCGCCGACCGCCAGCGAGTTGCTGCGCCGTCATGCAGTCGATGGCGGCCACGACGCACTGGTCGGCCTGCTCAGCGAGTGGGAGCGCTGGTCGGCCGAGATGCTCGAGAGCCATATCTCGTATCCGCTGCTGTGTTACTTCCGCTCACAGCACGACAACCAGAGCTGGCTCAGCGCACTGACCGCGATCCTGGACACCTGCGCCATCCTGCTCAGCATCGTCGACTGCACGGCGTGCCGCCAGGCCCGGCTCACGTTTGCAATGGCGCGGCACACCGTCGTTGATCTGTTGCTGGTCTTCGGCCTGAAGCCGATCGAAGTCCATCCCGCGGCGCAGACCGGTGCGAACGCACCTGCCAACCCGGCCGACGCGACCCGGCTGACCGAAGCCGAACTGGTCACGCTCACCGACATCCTGTGCAAGGCCGGCTACCGCATCCGCATCGAACCGGAGCGGGTTGCCCTCTTCCGCAAGCTGCGCTGGATGTACGAGGGACAGGTGGTGCGGATGGCGCAACATCTCCGCATTCCGCTGCAGCGCTTCAACACCGAGACGCCGGGCCGCGACACCTGGATGCTGGTGAACAACCTGCTCGAGCTGTATGCCACGCAGGGCGAGGCGAGCGACGAGGATGCGCGCGCCGCCCAACTGCTGGCGCAGACGCGCGAGGTCCTGGTGGAGGAGCCGCACGCCTTTTAAGAGGCGCGTGGCTTAGCGGCAGGAGCGCTGGTAGGTTCCGCTGATGCGGTCGTGCCAGCCCAGACCGTCCTCGTCGAACAGCGCCCAGATCAATCCCAGGCCCAGCGGCAACGCGGAGAGCAGCAGCGCCCCCACCCGGCGCTGCATCGAGCGGCGCGTCGGGTTATCGTCGTCCAGCGTGCAGAGCGCAATCTCTGCGTAGCGCATGCCCGGCGTGCCCTCGCCGAAGCGGAAGAACAGCCACTGGTACGCGACGCAGATCGCCAGCAGCGAGACGGCTGCCGCGGCCAGGGCCGTCCTGCCGGTCGGCGGGTGCGCCGTGCAGGAGCAGAACACCACCACGAAGGTGAGAAAGCCGATAAAGCTGAGTGCGCCATCGACCAGCGCAGCCATCAACCGGTCCTCGATCGAGGCGGGCTTCAGCGGCGGCCGGTCGAGCAGTGCAGCGATCGAAGGCCGCGGCGCACGCTCCGGTCGCGGCGTATCAAGCCGGATCGCCGACCAGTCGAGCCCGGCGCTGGCAGCAGCGGCGGGCGCAGGCCGGTGGTCGATCGCCTCAGGTTCCACCTCGAAGATGCGCAGCTGCCCGGAGGCCGGTTCGGCGTCCCGCAGCGGTCCCTCAGCCAGGCGCGGACGCGCTTTGCGGGCCGCCACCAGCTCACGGGGAAACTCGATCAGGTTCGCCGCCAGCGGAACAGCCGGAGAGACGGTCGCGTCCTCCACGGCGTCCCGCATGGGATCGTGACGCTGGTCGTGACGGGCGTCGTGGCGCGATTCGGAGAAACGCGGTGCAGGTTGGTGCGACGTCGGCGGCACCCGCATGGTCTGCCGCGCCTCGTAGGCGTCCATCTGCCGCTGCGTCCGCTCGTCCACCTGGTGGCGCACCGCGATGTTCTGTTCGTACTCGATGCGCGCCTGCTCGGCACGGAGGCGCTCCTCGGCCTCGCGCGCTTCTGCGGCGGCAGCTTCGGCCTCGCGGGCCTCTTCCATGCGCCGGCGCACCGCCTCCTGCGCAGCCTGGGCATCACGCAGGGCCTGTTCGGCAGCCAGCGCCGCCTGCACGGCCTCCCGCTCCAGCGCCTCGCGGTAGCTGGGCCGCGTGGCGTAGCGCGCCGCCACGGCGGCAGCCAGTTCGGCACGCCCACCCTCATTCCGCGGATCGCCCTGTCCCTGATCGGCATCGCGCGAGTCGATCGGCAGCCGCGGCTGTCCTGCGCCGCGACTGGAGCGGCGCGCCCGGCTCGCTGCCAGCTTCTCGGTCAGCTCGGTCTTCCACGCGGGCATATCGCCCGGCACGACTTTTGGCATCGCCATCGTCCCTGCTCCTGGCGCGCGTCCCTGCGGCTGCGCACGCTCTTGTTCCCCATCGTCTACCCGGCGCGATTCGCGTCGTGCAGCAGTCCTGTCCGCCATGAAGAGCGAGGCGGTCGCGGAGGGAACCAAGCGAGGCTCTGCCGTTCACCGCGCGAACGTGGCGCGATGTATGACAGGCTGCATTGTCCGAGCCAGAGCTGCGCGGTCCCCGCGGCGAAGGGCATATCCGGCCTTTGCTATGCTGGCCTTGCCCGTGCCCTGGAACCTACGCAGTTTTGTATGTATCACGCTGATCTGGCTGTGTCATCCGCAGCCTGCGCTGAGAGCGTGGCAGATCGGGCACCCCGAACCAAGCGCGATACCATCCCAGAAATCTTCCGCCGACCCGCCGCTGCAGCCCGCGTCTCATGCACTGCCCGACATTCCTGACGCGCATGAGCTGCCAGTCGCCGAGCCCGTCCCGGACACCGGACGCAAACTGATCCCCGT
Source organism: Candidatus Dedyshia acidiphila (assembly GCF_051025295.1). Taxonomy (NCBI): domain Bacteria; kingdom Pseudomonadati; phylum Acidobacteriota; class Terriglobia; order Terriglobales; family Acidobacteriaceae; genus Candidatus Dedyshia; species Candidatus Dedyshia acidiphila. The sequence goes on from NZ_JBMGJV010000036.1 coordinate 31,558, forward strand.
GCGCATCTCGGCCAACCGCCAGCGCAAGGACGGCTCCATCTACACCCTGGTCGGCGACGTCGAGATCGACTACGGCAGCTATGTGCTGCGCGCCGACAACGTCGTCTACAACGAGGACACGGGCGAAGCGCGCGCCGAGGGCCACCTCGACCTCGAAGGCGGCTCGGCAGACGAGCGCATCCTCGCGGACCGCGGCACCATGAACCTGAAGCTCGACACCGGCCGCTTTTACAACGTCAGCGGCAGCGTCGGGGTGCGCGGCAATCTGGCCCGCCGCAAGGCCATCTACACCACCACCAATCCGTTTCTCTTCACCGGGCGCGTCGTCATCAAGAGCGGGGCAGAGCGCTTCCGCGTCATCGAAGGCACCATGACCTCCTGCCGGCTGCCGCGTCCCGACTGGCTGCTCTCCGCCGGCCGCATCGATCTGGGCGATGGCCAGGCCAGTGCGCGCAACGCACTCTTCCGCGTGCTGAACATCCCGATCGTGTATCTGCCCTACGTCACCCACCCGGTCATGTCGAATGACCGGCAGTCCGGCCTGCTGATCCCGGTCTACTCACAGTCCTCGACCAAGGGCACCGTCTTTGGCGAGCAGGCCTACATCGTGCTCGGGCGCAGCGCGGACATGACCATCGGCACGGACTACTTCTCGAAGCGCGGCTGGGCGCCCAGTGGAGAACTCCGTTACCGCGGCCGCAACGATGACTTCGCCGACCTGCGGTTCACCGCGCTGTTCGATCGCGGCATTGTGCTCGGCGCCGGGCAGAGGCCGACCAACCAGGGCGGTGAGGACGTGCTGCTGAACGGCCGCTATACCCTGGGAGACCACACGCGGCTGGTCGCGAACGCCGAATACCTCAGCTCGATCCTCTACCGGCTGGCCTTTGCCGAAAGCTTCGCGCAGGCCACGGCGTCCCAGATCAACTCAAACATCTACCTGACGCACAACGCGGACGGCTTTTCCGAGACCGGCAGCGTCTCCCGCTACGTTAACTACGGCAGCACCAGTCCTATTCAAGACGTCGCCATCGCGCACGTGCCTTCGATCTCCGTGGATGGCGTGGAGCGGCAGCTCGCGAAGTCACCGCTGCTCTGGACAGTCGAAGGCAGTACGGGTGGCCTGAACCGGCGCGAGCCCGGCTTCCACACTGCCCACGCGGTCGAGCGCACCGACCTGCACCCCTCCGTCATGCTGCCGCTGCACTTCGAGGGTCTCGACCTCGAGCCCAGCTTCGGCGTACGCGACACCTTCTACAGCAAGAGCCAGGCCCCGACATTTGTGCTCGACACGGAGACGAACTCGTTTGTGCCCGTCTATCGCTCGGCCAGCCTGGACCGCAAGGCAGTCGAAGCCGGCCTCGAGGTGCGCCTGCCCGTGCTGGTGCGCGACTACGCTCCCGGCTGGCTGGCGGCGCACAATCGCGCGCTGCGCCACACCATCGAACCGGAGGCTCACTACCAGTTCGTCTCCGGCATCAGCAACTTCCGCAACGTGTTGCGCTTCGATCCGGTCGACCTCTACAGCAACACGGATGAGCTCGAATACTCTGTCACCCAGCACTTCTACCTCAAGCGCCAGCACCCGCAGGAGTGCCACAACGGCCCACTGCCGCTGCCCAGCAACGGCCGCATCTCCCTGCCGGTCGACTATCGCGACTGCAGCAATACCGAGACTAGCGAGTCGCTGACCTGGACCGTCAGCCAAAAGCACTTCTTCGACCCTTACTTCGGCGGCGCAGTGTTCACCGGGCGACGCAACGTGCTGAGCAGTACGCTCGACCTGACGGGCATCTCCTTCCTCAGCGGTCCGCGCGACTACTCGCCGCTGATCTCGCGTCTTCAATTGCGTACGAGTCGCAACTTCGATCTGGGCTGGGACGTGGACTACGACTTCCGCGGCGGCCGCATCAGCGGCAGCAATGTGTACATCGACCTGCGTTCCGGTAACTACTTTGCCTCGTTCAGCGATGCGCGGCTCGATGCGCTCAATGCCTCGACACTGCCGGTCCCGGGGAGCAAGCCGACCTCCGCCCTCACGCTGCCCTTCACCAACTACGAGCAGTTCCGCACCACCATCGGCTATGGCTCGGCCATCAAGCCGGGCTTCAGCAGCGCGCTCAATGCCGGCTACGACCTGAACCGCTCCGAGCTGCAGTACGGCGGCATGCAGGCCAGCTACAACTGGAACTGCTGCGGCATCACCATCGAATACCGCCGCCTGGCCCTCGGCCCGCAGCGCAATGAAAACTATGAGAGTTTCAATTTCACCCTGGCCGGTATTGGCACCGCGGGTAACATCAACCGATCGCAGTTGATCTACTGAGCCTCGCTTAGTACCGTGGGGGCGCTGGCCGTGCCTGGCCAGCTCAGGAGGCGCAGCGTGCGTCGAGTCTCACCATTCCCGGCGACCATTGCTCCGTTCGCTCTTGGCTTGTTTCTGCTGCTCGGCGGCTCCTCGCTCTGCCTGGCGGAGCAGCCCGCCGCCGGCTCACCGCTCGCCGCTTGTGGCGATGACAAGATCGGCTTCGATGTCGAACGCGGCGAGGTGAAGGACCACACCGAAGCTCCCGATGCCGGCAAGGCCACGCTCTACATCGTCGAGTTCTTCAACCTGCGCGACAAGGGCAAATTCGGCCGCCCGACGCTGAAGATCGGCCTCGACGGCCAGTGGCTCGGCGCCGTCCAGGGCTTCACGTATGTCAGTGCCTCCGTCCCGCCCGGCGAACATCACATCTGCGCGCGCTGGCAGTCGCACTTCGGCAAGCTCTCGGATCAGGTCTCGCTGCTTAACGTCACCGCCGACGAAGGCAAGATCTACTACGTACGCGCTCACATCAACGTGATGGGCGACCAGGATGTGCTCTCGATGGACCTCGAGCCGCTGTCGACCGACGAGGGCCGCTTCCTGATCAGCGAGGCCGCCCGCAGCGTGAGCAAACCGAAGCACTAACCGGTCGCGGTTGGCCCGCCCCGGCCGCGCCCTGCGATAATAAGGTCGACGAAAGGCGGTTTGTTTGTTCCGTTCCCGACTCCTCCTGTTGTGCACCCTGGTGGCCGCCGCCACGATTGGCTGCCGCGCCCAAAACTCCGGCATCCAAAACTCCGGCATCCAGAACGCCGCGACCCAGAACGCCGCGACCCAGAACGCCGGCGTCCAGACCTCGCCGCCCGCGTCCTCCGTCGATCGCCGCGTCGAGGTGCTCGTCCGCTCGCAATTCAGTGTTCCGCCCGATTACGACGTCTCCTTCGGCGGCAAGACGAAGAGCGATATCCCGGACTTTGACAACCTGCCGGTCACCTTCACGCACAAGGGCAAGCAGACCACCGTCGATTTCCTGCTCTCCAAGGATGGCAACACGCTCGCGCGGCTCGAGAAGTTCGACATCAGCAAGGATCCGCAGTCCGTCTACTCGGTCACCAACCGACCCATCCGCGGCAACCCGCTGGCCAGGGTCACGGTGGTGAACTACGACGATCTCGAGTGCCCGTACTGCGCGCGCATGCACGAAGAGCTCTTCCCCACCACGCTCGACCACTACAAGGGCCTGGTGCGGTTCGTGTACAAGGACTACCCGCTGGTCGAGATTCATCCCTGGGCTATGCATGCCTCGGTGGATGCGAACTGCCTCGCGGATCAAAACCAGGATGCGTACTGGAACTTCGTCGACTACGCGCACAACCACGGCGAGGAGATCAACGCCAGCCGCCAGGACCCGCACCAGGCCTTCGCCATTCTCGATAAGAAAGCGCGTGACCTCGGCGCCGAAGCGAAGCTGAATACCGCGAAGCTGGATGCATGCCTCACGAAGCAGGACGAAACCGCTGTCCGCGCGTCCATGAAAGAAGGCGTGAAGCTTGGCATCGAGGGCACACCACAGCTCTACGTGGACGGCGAGCGGGTCGCTCCTGGCGCGCAGCCAACGCAGAGTGTGTGGGACGTCATCGATCGCGCCTTGCGCGCCGATGGCATCACGCCGCCCGAGCGGGCTGCGGCTACACCGGCGACACCCGCCGACGCAGCGAAACCTCCAACGCCCCCAGGCGGCGCAAGCCGCTGACCCCACGAGCAGCTTCCCGCTCGTGCCAGTACACTGAAGCGCAGCGACGGGCCCGGCAGAGGCCCGCGCGTCCCCCGACCGGGTCCCTTTTTCGCGTAGAGGCACATGCATTTCAGGCTGAAGCGCCAGCGCTCCGCGCTTGACGCCCGGCTTGTCCAGTCCCCAAGGAGATCGAGTGCCAGAAGTTTCGCCCGCTGCCCGCTCTGTCGTGCGCTCCCGCTCTGCCCTGCTCATCGGCTTCACCCTGCTCGCGGTCACCGGATGTTCGCGCCCGCATGATGCTGACGTCGTCGCGATGGTGAATGGCCATCCCATTCAGCGCGCCGTACTCGAACGCACCTATCGCGGCAACCTCGGCAACCAGCAGCGCGAGCCATCGCTCGTGCAGTCTGAGCAGACACATCTCGAGATCCTCCGCCAGTTGATCGACGACGAGATCCAGCAACAGCGCGCCGCCAAGCTGAACCTGGTCGCCACCGAAGAAGAGGTGGATGCGAAGCTTGCTGAGTTGAAGGCGCCCTACACGCAAGAAGAGTTTGACCGCCAGCTCAAAGCGCGTAACGTGACACTCGACGATGTGAAGCGCGATGTCCGCCGCGGCCTCACCAGCGAGAAGCTGATCAACAAGGAGATCAACTCCAAGATCAACATCACGGACGCCGACATCACGCAGTACTACAACCAGAACAAGGCCGACTTCAACCTGGTAGAGCCGAGCTATCACTTGGCGGAGATTGTCGTCACCTCCACGCCCTCGCAGCAGCCTGGCAACCTGCAGAACAACAAGGCCAGCAACGAGGCGGACGCGAAGAAGAAGATCGAGGCGTTGCGCACGCGTCTCGAAAGCGGCGAAGACTTCGGCGCGCTTGCTGCGAACTTCAGCGAACAGCCCTCCACTGCATCGAGTGGTGGCGATATGGGCTCGATCAAGGAATCGGAGTTGCGCTCGGACCCGACCATCTCCAACGCGATCTCAGCGCTCAAGGCGGGCGAGATCACGTCCGTGCTCCCCATCCTCGACCCAAACCACAAGCCGGTCGGCTACGCGATCTACAAGCTCATCTCAAAGGAAGCCGCAGGACAACGTGAGCTCAACGATCCGCGCGTGCAGCAGTTCATCCGCCAGCAATTGCGCGACAGCCGTGCGCAGCTCCTGCGCAATGCGTACTACGAAGTGCTGCGCGATCAGGCCCGCGTAGAGAACTACTACGCAGAAGAGGTCTTCCGCAAAGGCGCGCAATAACGCTGCTACTTCGCCGCGAACAGCGCCTTCGGCAGAATGGCATGCACACCCACCTTGGTATCGACCAGTTGCGTGATGTCGAGATCCACCGCGACGCTTGAAAGCTGGTAAGCCTGGTCGCGCGTCAGGTGCTTCTCTTCCACCAGGAAGTCGAGCATGTTGTGCAGCGCCATCTTGGTCGCGGTGTTCAGGTCTTCGTCAAAGCCCATCGTGATCCATGCCGTCGGCGTCTCAGCGCGCGGCCACAGCAGGTGCTGGTCCTTGTGCACGATGAATTTAAACGTGCCGTTCAGCATCGTCTCGAGCGCCGTGATGTCCACCTCGCCATTGCCCTGGCCGGCGTGCCCGTCGCCCACCTCGAACAGCGCACCCGCGGCATGCACCGGAAGATAGAGCACCGTGCCTTCCACTAATTCCTTGTTATCCATGTTGCCGCCGTGCATCCACGGCGCGGTGCTGTTGTACTTGCCCGCCGACTCCGGCGGCGCCACACCCATCGATCCGAAGAAGGGATGCAGCGGAATCCGTACACCGGGCGCGAACTGCGCCGTGCCATGTTCGTGCGTCGCGTCCAGTTCCAGCGGGATGATCGTCATGCGCCCGTACGGAAAATCGTTCGGCAGATAACCGCGCCCCACCCCGAAGCCGTTGCACGCCCACGGCACCGCCACTTCGACCTTCTGAATGCGCACCTCGAGCACGTCGCCGGGCTCCGCCTCCGCAATCGCGACGGGGCCCGTCAGGATGTGCCCGCCCGGCCCCTTTTCGATGTCCTCCGCCGCATAAAGCGTGCGCACCGACCCAGGGATCGCGGTAGCCGTCAGTCCTTCGCTCTCGAGCCGCTCCGGCGGTCCGCACGTCGAGAGTGTCTCGATCCGCACGGTGTCTCCGCTATGCACGGTGAGCGCGGGCTTAGCATGCGCGGAGTAGTAGCCCCACGCAACCGTACCTGGTGTGGCGGCAAGCGTCTGTTGCGCACTGAGGGGCAAGAAGGAGCCGGATAGAGCGGCGGTGAGCAGAAGAGACAGGCAGTGGGCCACGCGCATGGCCCACTGTAGCAAAGCAGGAGGTACCCAGAGTCGCGGCCACCCAGCTACACTGGCTCGAATCTCTGCCACTGGAGCCCCGATGACCCTACAGCCCAAGGTGGGCCTTTCTGCCCTTGCCTGCGCCACCGCCCTGCTTGCCTCGCCCCTCGTCGCACAAACCTCGACCGCACCCGCAGCACATCGCACACTGGTCAAGGCCGCGCACCTGGTAGACGTGCGCAGCGGTCACACACTCGACGGCCAAACCGTCGTGGTCAGCGGCGAACGCATCGTCTCCGTGCAGCCCAACGCTCAGGTCACTGCGCAGCCCGGCGATGTTGTCGTCGATCTTGGGGACGCCACCCTGATTCCCGGCATGATCGACGTTCATACGCACCTGACGATGGACACCAACTTCGATCCCTACCACGAACTCTCAACCTCGGTCGCCAAGAGCGCCCTGATCGGCGCACACAACGCGAAGATCACGCTCGAGGCCGGCATCACGACGGTGCGCAACGTGGGCGCGAACGGCTTCTCCGATGTCGACCTGCGCGATGCGATCAATGACGGCCTCGTCGAAGGACCGCACATGCAGGTGAGCGGACCGGCGCTCGGCATCACGGGCGGCCACATGGATGAAAATCTGCTCCCCGAGTCGTACCACCAGGTTGGCGACGGTGTGGCGGATGGCATCCCCGCGGTGCAGCACATGGTGCGGCAGAACATCAAGTACGGCGCAGACCTGATCAAGATCGGCGCAACCGGCGGCGTGCTCTCGAAGGGCGATGATCCGCAGGCCAGCCAGTACACGCTAGAGGAGATGCAGGCCATCGTCGCCGATGCGCACCGCCTAGGCCGCAAGGTCGCCGCGCACGCGCACGGAGCGCAGGGTATCCTCTGGGCCAGCGAAGCCGGCGTCGACTCCATCGAGCACGGCACTTATATCAACGACGACGACATCGCGATGATGAAGAAGCACGGCACCTACTTCGTACCCACGGCTTATCTGATCGACTGGATGCGCGACAACGGACACCTTCCACCCTTCTACCTGAAGAAAATGCAGGACGTGAGCGAAGTCGAGAAGGTGAACGCCAAGCATGCCATCGCCGCCGGCGTGAAGGTCGCGATGGGCACCGATGCAGCCGTGTACCCGCATGGGCTGAACGCGCACGAGTTCGAGATCTACGTGCGTGACTTCGGCATGACGCCCCTTGAGTCGCTGCGTACCGGCACCGTGAACGCCGCCGACCTGATGGGCTGGAGCGATCGCATCGGCTCGCTCGAGCCCGGCAAGTGGGCGGACATCGTCGCCGTCCCGGGCGATCCACTCAAGGACATCACTGTCCTTCAGCGGCCCGTCTTCGTCATGAAGAGCGGCAGCGTCTACCGCAACGACCAGGCGCATCGCTAGACCAAAGCCGAGGCTGCCGCCGCGCACCCCTGCCTGCTCCGCGTACGATAGCTGGCATGGTTCGCTACGGCATCCTCGGCTTTGGTCATCACGGCGAGCGCCGGCTTGCGCCGGCCTTTCAGAACACCAGCAACTCACGCCTCACCGGCCTGTGGCGGCGCAACCGCAATGCTGCGCACGCCAACGCAGAACGTCACTCAATTGAGCACGTATTCGACACGCCGGAAGCTCTCTGTGCTTCGCCGGAGATCGATGCCGTCTTTGTTGCGAGTCCCGACGCACTGCATTGCGAACACACCCTGCTCGCGCTTGAGCATGGGAAGGCCGTCCTCTGCGAAAAGCCGCTGGCCATGAATGCGGCGGAGGCAGAGCGCATGCTCGCTGCGGCGACGCGCGCAGGCCGCGCCTTCGGCGTCGCGCAGAACTTCCGCTATAACCGCTCACTCGAGCGCATGCGTGCTCTGGTCGCTGAGCGCGCTCTTGGCACACCGGTCTTCGCTTCGGCACACTTCTGCTTCCTCAGCGAGCGCAGCCCGCGCAGTTGGATCGACAACGCCGGCATAGCCTGCGGCGGTCCGATCGGCGATGTCGGCATTCACGCGATCGATGCGCTTCGCTTCGTGCTGGCACAGGATGTGCGCAGCGTGACCACGGTAGCGCTCCCCGAATATCCTCACGGCAACGATGCGACGCGGCCGATAGAACAAAGCGCGGCCATCACGCTCGAGATGAGCGATGGCGTGCTCGCAAATGTACAGGTCAGCTTCCGCGCGCTCTACCGCACTTTCGTTGAAGTGGTCGGCGCAGATGGAGTGCTCACGGCAGAGTCGGGCTTCACTGTCGACCGCCCCGTCTCACTGGTCCATCACGCAGGTGGCGAGGTGAAGTCGCAGGAAGTGCTCGACAACAGCGATGCATACAGCCGCATGCTCGATGCATTCTCATCAACGGTGGAGGGCAGAGGCAGCTTCGCCAGTCCAGGAGATGATGGCGTGAAGAACCAGCGAGTGCTCGATGCGGCATTTCGGAGTTGGCAAACCGGCCGACGCGAGTCCGTCACGTCCTGAACAACCTGCATCCTTGCTCGACCTGCCACATCTACTCACTGGAATC